>JAHHKH010000189.1 GCA_018679695.1 Maribacter sp. | reverse complement strand
GTACTGCAGACATTCCAGAAGGCGTTGAGATCGTAAAAATGCCACGCCTTAGTGATACTATGGAGGAAGGTACTGTGGCAGCATGGCTTAAGAAAGTTGGGGATACCGTTGAAGAGGGTGATATTCTTGCTGAAATTGAGACTGATAAGGCCACAATGGAGTTTGAATCGTTTTATTCGGGCACCTTATTATACATAGGCATTCAGGAAGGTGAATCGTCACCGGTTGATACCGTTTTGGCGGTTATTGGGCCTGCCGGAACCGATGTAAATGCAGTCTTAAACGCCAAACCTTCTGCTTCAAAAATAGAGGAATCAGCTAAAGAAGAGGTTAAAGAAGAAATGGCTGCCACCCCGGTTCAGGAATCGGTGAGTAGTAGCATAAATGATGGCCAACGTATTTTTGCTTCTCCCTTGGCAAAAAAAATCGCGAAAGAAAAAGGTATCAATTTAGGTGATGTTAAAGGTACGGGTGACCATGGTAGAATTGTAAAAAAGGATATTGAGAATTTTGTACCTCAGCAAAAGGCAGAACAACCCCATGCACAAGCAGCTCAGGCATCTGCCACTACTGAGGTTCTTCCAATGGTATTGCCTGTTGGGGAGGAAAGCTCTGAAGAGGTGAAGAACTCCCAAATGCGCAAGACCATCGCCAAAAGATTGGCAGAGTCAAAGTTCACTGCACCTCATTATTATTTGATCATTGAGGTTGATATGGATAATGCAATGGCCTCAAGAGTACAGATCAATGACTTGCCAGATACCAAAGTTTCGTTCAATGATATGGTGGTGAAAGCTTGTGCAATGGCACTTAAAAAACACCCTCAAGTGAACACTAGCTGGAAAGGGGATACCACAAAATATAATCATCATGTTCATGTGGGTGTTGCAGTAGCAGTGGAAGACGGTCTCGTTGTCCCGGTCTTAAAATTCACTGACCAAATGAGTTTAACGCAGATTGGAGCATCTGTAAAAGATCTTGCAGGTAGAGCTAGAAATAAGAAATTAACCCCGGCCGAAATGGAGGGAAGTACTTTTACGGTTTCGAACTTAGGTATGTTTGGCATTTTGGAATTCACATCGATTATCAACCAACCTAACTCAGCCATCCTATCAGTAGGTGCAATTGTTGAAAAACCAGTGGTCAAGAACGGTCAGATCGTTGTTGGAAATACCATGAAACTCTCCCTGGCATGTGACCATAGGACGGTTGATGGTGCCACAGGAGCCCAATTCTTACAGACGTTAAGGGAATTTTTAGAGAATCCGGTTACCATGTTGGCCTAGTAATCCATATATTAATTATGCATCCGCCAACGGCGGATGTTTTTTTATCTTTATTTCATAATTTTCATTCTATGAAACGAGCTTATAATTTAGTGTTGACACTATTGTTAATTAGTTGTGGTTCAACACAATTAAAACAGAACAACCCCAATGATATCGTTGGAGGTCCTGATGGGGTAAAAGGTAGTATAGCTGAAAAAGAGCAAATCAAGGTCGATGAGGAGAGGATTGTTAATGAAGTCAATACTGCAAAGCCGTTAACAAAGAACGTATTTTCAAGTAGTGATGTCGTTAGTGAGTTAATGTACTTTTTAGCATCTGATGAATTGGGAGGTCGTGACTCTGGAACACCAGGAATTGAAAAGGCAGCGGTATTCATTGAAAATATATTCAAAGAAAGCGATGTTAAACCTTATTTCACATCTTATAGGGATACGCTTTCGAATTATGAAAAACCGGCTTATAATATCATCGGGGTACTGGAAGGTATTGATGCTCAATTAAAAAATGAGTATATAGTAATTGGGGCGCATTACGATCATATAGGAACCAGAAGTCCGGTCAATGGGGATACCATAGCCAATGGTGCCAATGATAATGCCGCGGGAACCACAACAGTATTGGAATTGGCGCGCTATTTTGGAAATTCAAGAACCAATAAACGGAGTTTGGTATTCGCTCTTTTTAGTGCCGAAGAAAAAGGTCTGTTAGGATCCAAACACTTGGCTAAAAAATTAAAGGAAGAGAATTTTAATCTGTATACAATGCTGAATTTCGAAATGGTGGGGGTTCCTTTGGTTGACAAGGACTATTTTGTCTATGCGAGTGGTTATGAGCGTTCCAATTTGGCCGATATCTGTAATAGTTATACGAGCGAAAACCTCGTTGGATTTTTGCCGACTGCGAAAGAATTCAATTTATTCGCCCGATCAGATAATTATCCCTTCCATACTGAATTTGCCGTGCCCTCACAGACCTTTTCAACATTTGATTTCACGAATTTCGACCACTATCATAAAGTAGGTGATGAAGCTTCGTTAATGGATTTTGACCATATGGCAACATTGGTGAATAAATTTATTCCGGTAATCGAAGGTATTGCCAATGCCTCACAACAAGAAATAAAATACCACTAATGGCAAATGTAATCATTACAGGTACGAGTAGGGGCATCGGTTTTGAAATGGCGAAACTTTTTGCTAATGAGGGGCATAAGGTACTGGCCCTTTCGCGAAATGTGAACGCAATTGCCGAATTGAAGCATAAAAACATTGTTAGTTTTCCTTTCGATATAACGAAGGAGGAGGATTTGAAAAAACTGGATGGTTTTTTAATCCAAGAATGGACAACCGTTGATGTTCTTATTAATAATGCAGGGAAATTATTGAACAAGCCCTTTTTAGAAACTGAAAACAAGGCCTTTAAAGCGGTTTATGAGGTCAATGTTTTTGGGCTTGCCAATCTTACGCAATTGGTTATCCCCAAAATGTCTAAAAACGGGCATGTTGTCACAATAAGCTCAATGGGCGGCGTGCAAGGGAGTGTAAAGTTTCCTGGTCTTTCGGCTTATAGTTCAAGTAAAGGAGCTGTAATAACCTTAACCGAGCTTTGGGCCGAGGAATTTAAGGAAACCGGACCCTCATTTAATGTTTTGGCCTTGGGCGCAGTACAGACCGAAATGCTGGAAGAAGCTTTTCCCGGTTATAAAGCCACGACCACAGCACTGGAAATGGCTGTATATATAAAGGATTTTGCACTCACCGGACACAAAATGTATAATGGTAAATTACTACAGGTAAGTAATAGTACGCCTTGATTATAGAAAAGGACCTACATGAATCACATCCCTCGATGTTTTTGAAATGCCGGCGCTTTATTTCTTTTCTTTTGTTTTACAGGTACTTAGTCCAAAAGGGGCATAAAGCGGGCAAAAACTAATAAAACTAGTTAATACGAAGACAGCGGCCAAAACAAGTAGCACTATCCCTAAAGTTCCGGAAATCACCCCTGTATAATAAAGTACTGCAATGATTACAGCAATAATAAATCGTACAATTCGGTCGGCAGAACCCATATTCTTTTTCATTTCTTAGTGTTTTTTTGGTTAATTACAATTGGTTTAAACCGAGTTTCAAAATACAAACGTTCTTTATCGACCCGTTGTATCAAAGTTAATCACTTAAAATTAAATATCCCGGTATCCTGGTCGAGTTTGGTTAAGTTAGGATGGCAGACAATTTATATTATCTGATATATTCAATTAAACCACACCGCATAACGCTGCCTTCGTAAATCAAGAGCTAATTTCTTTTCTAATCTCAATGCTTCCGATCGGGTAGAAACTGATCCTATATGATTGTAAAGACTAGGGCGGAGGTACATACCATATTTTTGCACAATATTCGATGATAGTTTATGCCCTTTTTTATTTCTAAATCCCGTTTTATGTTGCTCAAACCGTTCTTTGGGGGTCTTACTGGTCATTCCAACATAAAGGCATTGCAGCACCCCATTAAATTGGGGATTGGCAGTCCTGAACTTGGCATTTTCAGTAAAGACCTTTTTCGATAATTCGATTACGTAAACACAATAGGTAGTTTTGGGCATATTTAGGTCTTAAAAAATATCAGCTTGTATTCTAAAACCAATTTACCATTTTCTAAAAGTAATTTCAATAAATCTACTTAATGAATAATCATGGAATCTTAAAAATTCTATTTTTGTGTCAATGGATGATATCCTACGTAAATACCTTCCGGAAAGGGCAGTAGCTCCTTGCCTCCAACTTATAAAAGAGTCTGGCGTAAACTTGAAAATAGTTAACCAAAGGGTAACACGTCATGGGGACTATCGCCGAATGCCGAATGGGTTGCATCAGATAACGATAAATGCCACATTGAACAAATATCGATTTTTGATTACCCTGGTCCATGAAATTGCCCATTTGGCGGCCTTTGAAAGGTATGGTCGTCGAATAAAACCCCATGGAGTGGAATGGAAGCGTACATTTCAATATTTAATGTTGCCATTTTTAAGGCCTGAAATATTTCCGTCTATACTTTTGCCCCATTTGGCGAAATATTTCAGGAATCCAAAGGCCAGCAGTGATACAGATACTGTTTTGTCACTAGCTTTGAAAAAGTTTGATGTTCAACCCTCAGATTTGAACTTTGTTTTTGAGTTGCCATTGGGTAGCGTTTTTCGCTTGCACAATGGTAAACTTTATAAAAAAGGGAATAAGCGCGTAAAGCGATATGAATGTGTAGAGGTTGCCTCAGGAAAAGTCTATTTGTTTCAGCCCAATGCTGAAGTGGAACTAATTAAAAATTAGAACATGAACAAGAATTATTATGCTGTACTAATGGCTGGGGGTGTGGGATCCCGATTTTGGCCAATAAGCACAACCGAAAACCCCAAACAGTTCCATGATATGTTGGGTACAGGCCAGACACTGATACAAAAAACTTTTCAGCGTCTTAATAAATTTGTGCCGACACAGAATATTTTGATCCTTACCAATGAACGTTATAATGAATTGGTTTTGGAACAATTACCTATGGTAAAACAGGAGCAAGTGGTTTTGGAACCAGCCATGAGAAATACAGCCCCTTGTATTTTGTATGCGGCTTTAAAAATCCAAAAAATGAATCCAAATGGAGTTATGATCGTAGCGCCAAGTGATCATTGGATTGAAGATGAAGAAGCCTTTGCGAGGGATGTTGAGTTATGTTTTGATAAGTGTGAAAAAGAAAAGGTACTTTGTACCTTGGGTATAAAACCTACTTTCCCAAATACAGGATTCGGTTATATTGAATATGAAAAGGAGAATACTTCAGCATTAAAAAAAGTGCGGCAGTTTCGTGAGAAACCGAACTATGATACCGCAAAGGATTTCCTTGCCAAAGGAAATTTTCTTTGGAACGCTGGGATTTTCATGTGGGGCGTACCTACCATCGTAAATGCCTTTAAAAATTTACAACCCACACAATATGGTTTATTCGAAACAGGTATACCCCATTACAACACTCCAAATGAGCAGGCATTTATAAAGGAGAACTATCCCAAGGCCGAAAATATTTCGATAGATTATGCTATCTTAGAACAGGCCAAATCTATTTACGTACTTCCGGCAACTTTTGATTGGAACGATTTGGGGACCTGGGGTTCCCTGTATGATAAATTGAACAAAGATGGCGATAACAATGCCGTTGTAAACAGTAAGGTAATCACTCAGGATGCCCATGGGAATATGATACGGTCACCCAAGGATAAAATTGTGGTAGTCGATGGGTTGAATGATTATATTATTGTGGATAAAGAAGAAGTTTTGCTCATATATCCCAAATCAAAAGAACAGGACATAAAGCAAGTACTGGGTAAGGTAAAAAACAAGTTTGGTAATAAGTATGCTTAATCATGGGTAATAATCTAAACAAGGAAAGTAATATGCCACTAAGTGAAGGCGATAGTGGTGAAGAGGTAAAAAAAGATATTCAAGGTCTGCTAGGGAGTACCAAAAGATTTCTTTCGGAACTTTTGGATATTCGAAAAAATACGGATCAAGAAGCTACCAAAGAAGCGATCATTGCCGATATTCCATTCAAAGGCCATACCTCTTGGATTTTAATCTGTTCAATATTTATAGCTTCTGTAGGGTTAAATGCCAATTCAACTGCAGTTGTTATCGGGGCCATGTTAATTTCCCCATTAATGGGTCCTATATTGGGTATAGGACTTTCATTGGCGGTTAATGACGTTGATACGCTGCGAAGATCTTTGAAGAATTTTGCTGTCATGGTCGTTTTGAGTGTCTTGACGGCCTATTTGTTTTTTGCGATATTTCCTTTAAGGGATGAATCTTCTGAACTTTTAGCGCGAACCGCCCCTGATATTCGTGATGTGCTAATTGCCTTTTTTGGAGGATTGGCCCTGGTGATTGCACGTGCTAAAAAAGGAACAATTGCCTCGGTGATTTTTGGTGTCGCTATCGCAACTGCCTTAATGCCACCTTTATGCACTGTCGGCTTTGGTTTGGCAATTGGTAACTACGATTATGCAACAGGGGCAATGTACCTCTTTAGTATTAACACCATTTTTATTGCCTTGGCTACTTTTTTGGTTTTGAAGTTGTTGCGTTTTCCAATGGTACGTTATGTAAACTCCAAAAAGAGGAGACTTATAGGAAGGGTAGCTTCGATATTTGCAATTTTGGTTATGGTGCCGGCTGGGATTACTTTTTGGGGTGCCTTGCAGGAATCCTTATTTAGGAAACAAGCCCAAAACTTCGTTGAGGAAAAAATCGCTCCCTATCAATTTGAAGGTTCAGGTAGATTTATGGAGGATTTTACGGATATTGAATTCAATAAAGGTGAAAATTCGTTTATCGAATTGGTTTTTATGGGTAATGAAACCATTCCTGACAATGTTATTGCAACTTGGAACAAACAAAAGAACGAGGATGAAAGCTTTAGAAGATTAAAGGATACTGAACTTCAAATCATTCAGGGATCGAAAAATGAACAGATAGATCAACTTAAGTACATTGATCAGCTATATGAAACCCAAAAAACCGAGTTATTGGATAAAGACGCACGAATCAAAGTGTTGGAACAGGAATTGGGAAAATTGGGTAGAATGTCAATTCCCTTTGCTGATATCAGTGCCGAGGCCAAAACGAATTATGAGAATTTAGAGGCATTGGGTTTTTCACCAACCATACAGACTGACTTCGATAAATTGGATACTGTCCCTATTTTTGAAGTAAGATGGAAACGGGATGCCAAAAGATTCCAGACCGTGGCCGATACCAAAAAGTTACACCAATGGTTAAAATTGAGATTAAAGGATAGTACAATACAACTTAAAGAGATAATCCAGGATTAGTCACGCTCCTCAATATACAATTTTCTTACCTTTTTAAACAGTTCCGAGGAATAAACAAAGCTGGTAACAGCCTCATTGTCGGTTTTGAAGATTTCATCTTTTGTGCCCTCCCATTCCTTTATACCGTTTTTCAGGAAAATGATTTTCTCCCCGATTTCCATGACCGAATTCATGTCATGTGTATTTACTACTGTAGTTATGTCGTATTCCTTTGTAATCTCCTGTATCAAGTTATCTATTATAATGGCTGTTCTTGGGTCAAGTCCAGAATTAGGTTCATCACAGAACAAGTAAGTAGGGTTCATAACTATCGCCCTCGCAATTGCCACCCTTTTTTGCATTCCTCCAGAAATCTCCGAAGGATATTTTTTATGTGCATCAATTAGATTTACCCTTTTTAATACAAAATCGGCACGGTCCTTCATTTCAGAGGGTGACTGTTTGGTGAACATTTCCAAAGGAAACATGACATTCCCTTCCACCGTCATAGAATCAAATAATGCACTTCCTTGAAAAACCATGCCCATATCCTGACGAAGATTGCGTTGTTCCTTTGGTGATAATTGAGAGTAAATCTTCCCGTCATGGCTTATAGTACCCTTATCCGGACTAAAAAGTCCCAAGAGACATTTGAGTAATACCGTCTTTCCAGATCCACTTTGACCAATGACCAGATTGGTCTTTCCCTTATCAAATACCGTGCTAATGCCCTTTAAAATAGCCGTATCACCAAAAGATTTATAAACGTCCTTTACCTCGATCATTAGCCCAGTAATAGTTGTGTTAAAATATAATTCAGGATGATAATTACGACACTAGTCCATACGAATGATGTAGTTGCCGCCTTACCTACTTCGAGTGCCCCACCTTTCATGTAAAACCCATGGAATGACGGTATAGTCGCCAAAATAAAGGCAAAAACCAAGGTTTTTATAAAGGCATACGTGACATGAAACGGTATAAAGTCCAATTGAACGCCTTCCACAAAATCCGCACTTGTACTAAAACCTCCAAATACGCCAGCAAACCATCCACCAAAAATCCCAACGTACATTGAGATTGCTATAATGAAAGGATAGAGTATTAGTGCGATAATCTTTGGAAAAACCAAGTAATTCAAAGCGTTTACCCCCATAACTTCCAAGGCATCGATCTGTTCGGTTACCCGCATAGTGCCGATGCTACTAGTAATATATGAACCTACCTTACCAGCCATGATAATAGAGCAGAACGTGGGTGCGAATTCCAGTATTATCGATTGTCTTGTCGCAAATCCAACCAAGTTTTTAGGAATAAGTTCGCTGGTGATATTCAATGCGGTTTGTATGGCCACAACCCCTCCTATAAAGAAAGAAATGAATATGAGAATTCCCATTGAACCAAAGATGAGTTCATCTATCTCTTTAAGGATCAATGACTTCATTATGCTCCATTTGGTAGGTTTTCTAAAAACCTCTTTTATCATAATAGCATAACTGCCAATTGATGCTAGGTAATTCATAGAATATAAATCGACTTACGATCGTAAAAATAGCAATAATGAATGTCTTTTAACCCTCATTTATTCTTTTAAGGGTTTATTTCTATATTTTTGTACCATCAATACAATACCCATGCACAATAGAAGTTTATCTCTCCTTTTTTTGGCAATATTCCTGAGCTGCGTGCCCCTCGAAATCGCAGCTCAAAGAAAGTCTAAAAATGTAAAAAAGATTGAAAATACGGATCATTTGAAAGTCTCACCCAAGTTGGTCGTTGGTATTGTGGTAGATCAAATGCGATATGACTATCTAACCCGTTTCTGGAACCATTTTGAGGATGATGGCTTCAAAAGGCTGGTCAATGATGGCTATAACTGTAAAAACAATCATTTTAATTATGCGCCAACAAGTACAGGTCCCGGGCACACTTCTGTCTATACCGGAACCACTCCTTCTACCCATGGAGTAATAGGGAATAATTGGTACGACAAGGAAACCGATAAAGAGGTGTATTGTGCGTCTGATGAAACTTACAACTCGGTGGGTACAATGACTGATGCCGGCAAAATGTCACCGCATAGAATGATGGTAACAACGGTTACCGACCAACTTAGGTTGCATTATCAAATGCGCAGTAAGACCATAGCTATAGCCTTAAAGGACCGTGGTGCGGTTTTACCTGGTGGCCATACTGCCAATGCGGCATATTGGTTTTATGGTGGGAATGAAGGCAATTGGATCACTAGTACCTTTTATATGAACGAGTTACCCAAGTGGGTAAGTGATTTCAATGCTTCCGATGCCGCCGAAAAGTATAAAAGGCCTTGGACTACATTAAAGGATATAAATACTTATTTGGAAAGCGGTTTTGATAATAATAAATATGAAGGTTTGTTCGTTGGACAGGACACCCCAACCTTTCCGCATGATCTTCCGGGATTATGGAACAATAACGGCAACTATGAATTGATCAAAGCAACGCCTTATGGGAATAGTATTACCGCGGATTTTGCCATAGCCGCTTTGCATGGTGAAAATTTAGGTTCGGATACCATAACCGATTTTTTAGCAGTGAGTTTTTCAAGCACGGATTATGTGGGTCACAAATACGGAGTGAATTCAAAGGAAGTACAAGATACTTATGTAAGATTGGACAGGGATTTGGCCCGACTGTTCAAAGCTTTGGATAAAAAAGTGGGCGAAAAGGAATACACGGTTTTCTTAACTGCTGATCATGGTGCAATTCATGTGCCTGCATATCTCAAAGATCAAAAAATCCCAGCAGGGTACATGGAAGGTGGGGAACTCGCTACAAAATTCAAGGAATTTTTAGAATACAAATACGGTACAATTGATTTGGTGAAGAGCAATTCCAATTATCAACTGTTTCTTGATCATGATGTAATCAATAATTTGGATTTGCGAATTGGGGATGTTCAGAGAGAACTTGCACAAGAACTACTGAATTACCGAGACATTGAAAGGGTATATACCGCAGAGCAAATGTGGCAAAATGAATATACAGAAGGCATCCCCTATATTTTACAGCAAGGGTTTAACCAGAAGCGTTCTGGTGATATCCTCATGGTTTTGAAACCCGGTACGATCAGTTATTCAGTTACTGGTTCTTCGCACGGTTCTCCACAAATTTATGATACCCACGTTCCTTTACTTTTTTATGGAAAGGGTATACGAAAAGGAAGTACCACTGAACGGACTGAGATACCCGATATTGCTCCTACCATATCGGCTTTATTGGGTATTGCTTTCCCAAACGGCTCAACGGGTACACCAATAAGCCAAGTTTTAAAATAGCCAAAGGCTTATGAACAAGCGTCCCATTGGTATATTCGATTCTGGAGTGGGAGGTACTTCCATATGGAAAGAAATCAATGTTTTATTACCCAATGAGGATAGTATCTATCTTGCCGACAGTAAGAACGCGCCTTACGGCGAAAAGTCAAAAGATGAGATCATACAACTAAGTATAAAGAATACAGAACTTTTACTGGCCAAGGGTTGCAAACTCATTGTGGTGGCCTGTAATACAGCCACGACCAACGCTATAGATTACCTAAGAGGTCATTATAATGTTCCTTTTATTGGTATTGAACCGGCAATCAAGCCTGCGGCATTGCAATCAAGATCAAAGACCGTTGGTGTTTTGGCTACCAAAGGAACCCTTTCAAGCAGTCTATTCCATAGCACCTCGGAAAACCACGCCCAGGGTATCAGGATCATTGAACAAATTGGTAAAGGTTTGGTTTCGCTTATCGAAGAGGGAAAAATCAATTCCAATACGACTAAAGAACTGCTTATAACTTATTTGGATCCAATGTTGGCCGAAGGTATCGATTATCTGGTCCTGGGCTGTACCCATTACCCCTATTTGATTCCTGTTTTGGAGGATTTGCTTCCCGCGCACGTCAAAATCATCGATTCCGGGGAAGCCGTAGCAAGACAGACAAAGGCAATTTTGGAACGAAATAAATTGATAACAAGTTCTAAGGAAAAAGGGAAACATCAATTTATAACGAATACCGATGTGAGGGTTCTTAAAAGTTTTTTAAAGAATAACAGCTCCTCTGTCAAAATAACTTATCAGGACTTCTGAATCACTTTTTAACGTAGGTCAAATATGTAAAATCATAGTTATGCCTATCATCCTTTGGATGATATTTAGAAGCAATCAATTTCCAAACAGTTTCATCAACTTCCGGAAAAAAAGTATCCGCCTCAAAATCATTATGAACCCTTGTAATCTCTAGCTTATCTGCGAATTTTTCGCCTTGGGCATAGATTTCACCGCCGCCGATTATAAAAGGGTTTTCATCTCCTGAGGCAAGTTTTAAAGCGTCTTCCAAGGAATGTGTAACAATACAATCAGGATGGTCAATTTTATAGTTCTTATCCCTTGTAATGATAATATGTGTTCTTTTAGGCAAGGGTTTGGGGAAACTCTCAAAAGTCTTTCTACCCATAATGATAGTATGACCCGTAGTGATTTGTTTAAAACGTTTGAAGTCATCCGGTAGATGCCAAAGCAAGTCGTTGTCCTTGCCCAAAGCATTGTTCTCGCCAACCGCGGCTATCATGGTTATTGTTTGCACTAAAGTTTTTTTTTATTGATTTTAGACAACGGGAAGTCCGTTTCTATTTCTTTTTGTAATTCTGCGATTTTTTCTTTCTGTTT
>JAHHKH010000183.1 GCA_018679695.1 Maribacter sp. | reverse complement strand
TTCCTAAACTCTCTATATTTGTCATTGTATTAAAATTGATTATCAGCGTTTTAGGATTAATCGTATACGATTGCACTATGGCTGAACCCATTTAAGCTAACATCACTCTAAACGCAAATACCCATTTAGCTTAGTAAAAACGATTTGCAATCAATACTTTTGCAATCCTATCTATAATAAATATGGAACCAGCAAAAAAAATAGTTTTGTTTGATGGCGTTTGCAATCTTTGTAATCGCTCTATTCAATTTATTATTAAACGGGATAAAAAGGATGAATTCCGTTTTGCTACCTTACAAGGTGACCTAGGTCGGCAATTGCTCCAAGAGCGCAATATTGACACGGCAAAGGTCGATTCCATCATACTTATTGAACCCGGAGTGGCCTATTATACAAAGTCTACCGCTGCTTTAAAAATTGGGGATTCCTTCGGAGGTTTGTGGAAAATCGCGAATGTACTCAACTTGATTCCTAGACAGTTACGGGATATCGTATACGATTGGATAGCAAGAAATAGATATCGTTGGTATGGTAAAAAAGACGCGTGTATGGTGCCAACCCCTGAATTGCGGGCCAAGTTTCTGGACGGTTAGCCCTTAAAAATCAATAGGCTGTAATGCGTGTTTTCACTGATAATCAACTAGTTTTGCAAAGTAATAACCAAGGTTCTTTTAAACCTATAACAAACCCTATAATCGCATAAAATGGAAAAGATTTCGCACTGGATCTACGACCTTTTGGTCAATGCCGGATTATCGGAGGAATGGGCCGAAAGCATAAACATGCATGTTTTACTTATTGCGGTTTTATTGCTCTTATTATTATTTGACCTTATTCTACGCAAGGTTATCATTGGTCTAGCTGTACGTTTGTCAAAGACTTCCAAAACCCATTTCGATGATTTATTGGTCAAGAATAAAGCACCAAGGAATATCGCCCATATTATCCCTTTAATATTGGTGTACCAAGCCATTCCGGTCATTTTTAGGGATTACCCGACAACAGAGGAGTTCATTACCGTTGTTATTGAAGTATTGGCAATTGTCCTGTTCCTTTTGATCGTCAGAAGTTTGTTGCATACAATAAAGGATTATTTCAAAACATTGCCAGGCTTAATGGACAAGCCCATCGATAGCTATATTCAGGTCTTTATGATTTTCGCATGGGCCATTGGACTGTTTTATGCATTTTCCATTATCACCGGTGTTGATCTATGGGTATTCCTAACCGCCCTTGGTACCGCATCGGCGGTTATCATTCTCATTTTCAAGGATACCATTCTTGGATTTGTTGCCAGTATTCAGGTTTCCATTAACGATATGGTGCGCATTGGCGATTGGATCACCTTTGAAGAATATGGGGCAGATGGTGATGTAATAGAGATAAACCTTGCCACGGTTAAAGTCCAAAATTTTGATAAAACGATTACCACCATTCCGACCTATGCCTTGATTTCCGATTCCTTTAAGAATTGGCGTGGAATGATGGATGCCGGTGGCAGGCGTATGAAAAGGGCCTTGATCATAAAACAGGAAAGCATACATTTCTTGACCAATGAGGAGGTTGAGTCCCTCAAAAAGATTGAAATGATTACTGAATACCTTGAAAATCGCAATAAGGCAATAGTCTCTTTCAATACTAAGAATCAAATCGACAAGTCTATTTTAATCAATGGAAAGAATCTTACAAATATTGGCGTTTTCAGGAAGTATATTGGCAATTACTTACAACAGCATTCAGGAGTCAACAAAGATATGACCCTAATGGTACGACAGTTAGAGCCAACCTCACAAGGTTTGCCCATAGAGATCTATGCTTTCAGCAGTGATAAGCGCTGGGCTAATTACGAATACATCATGGCCGATATATTTGATCATCTTTTGGCGGCTATCCCCTATTTTGGTTTGGAAGGTTTTGAATTGCCCAGCAGTTCTAATTTTAGTGTGAACAATGCAGTATGACCATTTTGATCTTTAGCAAGCATTTTAACTTAAAGAGGAAGAATGTTAAGGGTCATTTCAAAGGATAGACCAGAAGCTTTGCCCTTATTTCAAATTATTTAGAATGAAGTCCAGGGTGGTATTCGTATTCAGGTTTTGCTGATAAGCCAGGTTATGATGGGTAATAGTAGTTGCCAACCCTAAATGCTGCAGGTATTTAATGCTTTCCTCAAACTCCAAGGTAACCTTTCCTGTTAGCATGATGTCCATTGAATCTTCTTTCAGATAACGTTTGTATATTTTGCGAAGTCCACTTAGATAAAGACGATCTTTAGTGAAACCGCCTCCCCTATGCGCTCTTAAGGTAATGGTAAAGGCCTCTTCCCTATTGAGTTTATATTGATTATGGATTAAATCGAAGGTATCTGCAAAAGAGTACCCCTTGATCAAACTATCCGAGGCCAAAACGCGATACGCCAACTCCTTTAATCGCTTCAAGGTCAGGGCTCCACTCATATATTCGCTAAAAACGGCCAAACCTTCCTGGGTTTCTACATTATTGGGTAGACCATTGGAGAAAATCTGCAAGGGTTGGATCGCTGCATTGAAAGTAGTTACCAGATGCACGCTAATTTCATGATTGGCCAATGTCAGCAATTGATTTTTACTGAATTTAGTATTTCTTTTGATCAATAAGGCCTTTGCACTATTACTCACCATGGCTTCAGCGGACAAATGGGTCGCAAACTTGATATTCAAAGGGAATTCGTATTGCTTACCAAAGTCCTCAAAATAGGATTTTGCCTCTTCCGCTGTATATATCTTCTCCATCCCTGTAGCAACCGGTTCATCCGGAAAATGCAATATGAACCGTGCGTTTTGGACGTCTTTTTCCGTTGGTGTGCCAAAAACACGCAATGAATTATAATGAAAACTCTTCGAAGTACCTATGGTTTCAATACACTGTATCATATTGGAATAGTAGTAGATTACTTCCTGATAGAGTTTCCTGATCCTCTCATCTTTTATACGCTCCAAACGCAAGGTAAAGAAAAGCCGATGCAGTTTATAGGGATTGAATTTTAATTTTGGGTAATGAAAGGAAGGATCCGCAGTAAATTTTGAAGTGAAGAATCGATGTTTTTCCGTCTCGATATTCAAAGGATTTACATAGTTGAGCAACTCGATTTTTTTGACCAAACGATCCAAGTTGGCATCAATTTCGAATATTTCGTTGTATTCTTTACGTAAATGGGTAGTTTCCCGTTCCTGGATCATAAATCGCTTTCTTGAAATTCCTTGACTTGCAAAGGTATCAATTCTTTTAAATGCCTCTCTACTGAACGCACAACTTCCGGATAAATTATTCCATTGCGCTCATCACAGTATACTTTTGAAATTTCAGTAGCCAAGACCAATGTATTTTCAAAATTCTTGGTGATATACTTCAAAAAATGGCCGTTCCCTTGAAAAACATCGTTGATTTCAGAAGATTGGGGAATAGGCCCCGGTAATTTCATGTCGCCCAGTTTGCCGCGCCAGGAATCAACAATACTTCCGTAGCGCGAATTGTCAATGTTTTCAGTGCCTAAATTCCATGTAGGTACAGGCCTATCCCAGCGTCTCCAATTGTAACTGTGCATGTCGAATACGATGAGTTGGCCATGTATTTTCTCAAGTTGCTCCACCAAGGTATGCACAACTTCATAAAAGGCATTGTGCTTACTTAGGCTATGATTTTTTTCTGTCCTGCTTAAAGGATTTCGCCAAAGTTGTTTGCCCCAAGCGGTGTCGAATATGGCCGTTTCGGGTGGACGGTTCAAATCATATTCGAACCTACTATCACAACCTGCCAATACTATGGGATGGGATTGGACCATTTCAAAAGTACAGGGATCTTCCTCATACCATCGTTCATACTCGGTATGCAGGCAATTGTCCCATAATGATCGTCTAAATTGGTGTCCATCGTGCACCGCACCACACATATAAGGGGCGTATTCCTCTATTTTGAGTATAAAGGAATAATCCTCGGATACTGCTTCGAAAGGAATTGCCGACTTAATTCTGGATAAAATTTCCGATACGGAAAGCCTAAGCATTTTCTACCTCGTTTCTTAGCCTTGAACGTCTGTCAAAAGCTTGCAGTTTATCAATAACCTTGCTTTCCACAAAATCAATCACCTTAGTTTGTATTTTGGTTTTATAAGCCTTGTTCATATAAGTGATTCCGCCTGGGGACATCACATTGACCTCAACCAACTTACCACCTATTACGTCTATTCCAACAAAATAGAGTCCGTCTTTTACCAATTTCGGACCAATTTGTTTACAAAGCGCCTTTTCTTCCTTTGTCAAGGTATGTTTGGCAACAGAGCCGCCAGCCGAAACATTGGAGCGATGGTCTTCCGATCCTGGTATACGTCGCATAGCGCCAATTGGTTCACCATTTAAAATTAAAATGCGAACATCACCTTGGTCTGCACCTTCAATGTATGCTTGAAGTATAACATAATTAGAGCTTCCATCAGAGTTAGTTACATAAAAATCCAGTAGTGATTTTATATTGCTCATTGCGGATTTCTCTATAAGTATCACCCCCGAACCTCCAAAACCGTTCAAAGGTTTTAATATCATTTTATCCGCTGTGGATTCCTTGATTTGTTGAAGCAGGTATTCCTTGTTTTTGGAAACATGGGTAGCGGGGATTATATTGCTATGGGAATCCCCGAAAGCTGCGGTATACAGTTTATTGTTGGCTTCACGTAGCCCTTGCAATGAATTGACGATAAAAACATCATCCTTAACGGAATCCAAAAAATTCAGCATGATCGGATCTAAGGGTGGATTGGCGCGCATGAATATGACATCAAAACCCGCCAAAGGAAGCATTTCCTCCCTCAGACTTGCCTGCTTGTAAAAAGTCTTAAGACTATTGGAAACCTTATCCATTCGGTTAATTACCGTACAGAAAGCATTGGTCACACTATTGCGTATGGTCAAGTTCGCCGGACTACACAATGCGACACCGTGTTTTCTCTTGACACATTCATGGATCAAGGCCAAACTGGTATCGTTTTCGGCATCGATCTCCTCCCAAGGGTACATTAAAAAACAAATGTTCATGGTTACTTTTTTATTAGTTTATTTTACTTCTTCATAATGGTCATCCCAATCCTGTACGCGGGGCTTCCCGAGTTTACCAACAGATTTGCCGACTACCATGGCCACAGTTGCATCACCTGTAACATTGATTATGGTTCTGCACATATCCAATGGCCGGTCGACCGCGAATATCAGGGCTAAACCAATTGCAAGTTTATCGGCTGGGAATCCAATGGATTCCAATACGATAACCAACATGACCATACCAGCTCCAGGCACTGCAGCTGAACCTATAGATGCCAACAAGGCAGTTAATACGATGGTCAATTGTCCTCCCAGACTTAGATTAAAATCCAATGCTTGCGCTATGAAAACTGCTGCTACACCTTGGTAAAGACTTGTCCCGTCCATATTGATGGTGGCACCCACGGGGAGTACAAAACTAGTCACTTCCTTATCCACTCCGATATGCTCCTCTACCCTTTCCATGGTGACCGGTAAGGTGGCTGCACTTGAGCTGGTGGAAAATGCCAATAATTGCGCCGGACTTATTTCTTTCAAAAACCAGAAGGGATTCTTTTTTGTATAGGTAGCAACAACCACAGTATAGAATATAACCATCAAGAAAAGACCCAGAACTACAACCCCTGCGTATTTAAGCAGGGCCAATAAAAGATCTGGATCGCTCGAGGAAACCACTACACTGGCCAAAAGCGCAAAAACGGCCACTGGAGCGGTAAGCATGATCAAATCGACCATTTTCAAAACCACATCGTTAAGCGCATCAAAGAACTTCTTCAAAGGCCGGGCTTTTTTTTCCCCTATCAAAAGCATTGAGATACCCATAAAAATGGTAAAGAAAATAACCTGTAACATTAATTTGTTCTCACTCATGGCCTTTATGGCATTATCGGGTACCATATCTTCCAGAAAGCTCAGCGGACCGGCTTCCTTTTGCCTTGAGGCTTCTTCAATTTTGGAAATAACGCCGCTATCGGTAGCGTAGGTGGCAGTTAACTTGTCTATGGTATCCTGGGAAATGCCTTCACCGGGTTGCATAATGTTAACTAGGATCAATCCAATGGTAATCGCTACAATGGTCGTACAGACATAAATGATAATGGTACGTAATCCAATATCCCGAAACTTGGAAATGTCTTTCAAATCAGAAATGCCCTTGATCAACGAAGCTAGGATCAAAGGAATGGCAATTAGTTTCAAGAGTTTCACGAAGATATTACCCAAGGGTTGGATCCAATCCGAGACAAATTCCCTTCCCCAACTTATTTGGGTCATCACAAATCCAAAGATTATACCCAATATCATTCCTATCAAGATTTGCCAATGCAAGTCTAATTTTTTCATAAATCAAGTTTGATTAGGGCAGTAAGATACCATTTTGAGCTGAGAAGTTGAACGCTTGGTTACAATTTTATGGTCCGTGCCACTAAAGTATAATCAGCTAAAACCAATGCGGCCATGGCCTCTACAATGGGTACGGCCCTTGGGACGACACAGGGATCATGACGGCCTTTCCCTTTTGTAGTTACCTTGTTGCCTTCTTTGTCGATAGTATCGTAAGGCTGAATCACTGTCGCCACAGGCTTAAATGCCACATTGAAATAGATATCCATTCCGTTGCTTATTCCGCCTTGGATACCGCCGCTGTGATTCGTCTTGGTGCTCCCGTCTGGGTTATATTGATCGTTATGCTCACTCCCCTTCATTGTAATACCTTCAAATCCACTCCCGTATTCAAAACCTTTAACAGCATTGATAGACAACATGGCTTTTCCCAGCTCAGCATGCAGTTTATCAAATACCGGTTCCCCCAGGCCAATTGGTACATTCTGGATTACACAAGTTATGATTCCGCCTATAGTATCCCCTTCTTTACGTACTTCTTTAATATACGCTTCCATTTTCGATGCTGTTTCGGGGTCAGGACAACGAACGGGATTGGATTCGGTCAGGGAAAGATCAAGTTCTGTATAGTGCTTTCCAAGTTTTAATTCGCCCACTTGCGAAACAAAAGCATTTATACGTACATCAGATAAAAACTGCTTTGCAATTGCCCCTGCCACCACCCTACTGGCAGTCTCACGGGCCGAACTTCTGCCACCACCACGATAGTCCCTCGCACCATATTTCCGGTCATATACATAATCGGCATGTGAAGGTCTGTACGAATCTTTGATATGGGAATAATCCCGAGATTTTTGATTGGTATTGCGAATTGCAAAACCTATGGGTGTCCCGGTGGTCCTTCCTTCGAATATCCCGGAGAAAAATTCGACCGTATCGGGTTCTTTTCGCTGGGTTACAATGGCTGATTGACCAGGTTTACGCCGATCTAATTCCTGCTGGATCGCATCAATATCCAGGGCGATACCCGGAGGACATCCGTCCAACACACCACCGATAGCCACACCGTGTGATTCCCCAAAAGTTGTTAATTTAAAAAGGTTGCCAAAAGTATTTCCTGCCATTCTATCGATATTCTAAACTGTGGCGTAAAGGTATATGTTAATTAATACATACAAAAATCAATCAACCAACGCATTTTTGAGTATCGTGACCGGGTGCAAGGCGCTTCTTTTCGTACCATCTTTTATTTGATGCCTACAGCTCGTTCCATTTGCGGCAATAATAGTACTTTCCTTACTTTTACGAATTGACGGAAATAATTTGAGCTCCCCTATTTGCATACTCAGATCGTAATGCTCTTTTTCATAACCAAAAGACCCTGCCATTCCACAACAGCCAGAGCTTATGATCGAAACGGAATAATTCTCTGGTAAGTTCAGAATATCGAAGGTTACTTTTTGGTTCGAAAGCGCTTTTTGATGGCAGTGGTTATGAATTTTAATCGTCTTCGGTTCTTTTGTGAAACTATCAGCAGTGACTATACCTTTATTGATCTCAAGTGCTAAAAATTCCTCGATAAGGAACGAATTTTCTGCTACTTTATCAATATCCTTCGGATTGCTTACCAATCTTTTATATTCATCCCTAAAGGAAAGAAGAGCAGAAGGCTCCAGACCGAGTACTGGTATTTTTTGAGTTGCGAATTTCCTTAAATGTTGCATATTTTTATTTGCCAATCGCTGTGCTTGCTTTAAAAATCCCTTGGAAAGATAGGTGCGTCCGCTTTCAGCGGTGAACAGATGCACATCGTAACCTAATTTCACAAGCAGTACTATCGCATCCTTTCCCAAATCAACATCGAGATATTTGGTAAATTCGTCAATGTATAAAATTACTTTTTTTGATTTTATATTTTGCTCATTTTGTGAATTTTGTAGTAATTTATCGAAATTATAACTTGAAACTTTTGGAATTGATCGCTCATTGGCGATACCTATTGATTTTTTTAAAATCCCACCGAGGATTTTGGAACTATAAACAGCATTGGTGAGTCCGGCAACTTTACTCCCAATGCTATTAAAACGGGTGTTGTAGGCAAAAACCTTGCTCCTCAAGGAATACCCATTACACTCTTGATACTGGTAAAGAAATTCTGCTTTCAAGGCCGCGACATCTACATTACTTGGGCATTCACTTGCACATGCCTTACAACTAAGACATAGGTCAAAAACCTCCTTTAATTCTTTTTGGTCGAATTTGTTGGGACCTTTCCCCGTAGTCAAGAATTCACGAAGCGCGTTGGCCCGACCCCTTGTCGTGTCTTTTTCATTTTTAGTGGCGTGATAACTGGGGCACATGCCTCCCTTTGCGTTATGGGTTTTACGACAATCACCGCTGCCATTGCATTTTTCAGCAGCTTTTAAGATGCCCTGGCTATCGGAGAAGTCCATTATTGTTTTAAGCTCTGGCTCCTCCCTATCCACTTCATAGCGCAGTGCTTCATCCATGGGATAGGCGTCGACTATTTTTCCAGGATTGAATATTCCCTTTGGATCAAAATAGGTTTTGACACGTTTGAGCAATTCATAATTTTTTTCACCAATCATCAAGGGAATAAATTCCGATCGAACAATACCGTCCCCATGCTCCCCACTAAAAGAACCTTTGTATTTTTTGGTAAGTTGCGCCACATCGGTGGTAATTTGCCTAAACAGACCAACATCTTTTGATTTCTTCAAATTCAATATGGGACGCAAATGCAGCTCCCCTGCTCCTGCGTGTGCGTAATAAACAGCTTCTTGCCCGTACCCTTTCATGATCGAGGTGAATTCCCCGATAAAGTCCTTTAAGTCCTCTAAAGCAACCGCAGTGTCTTCAATACAGGCCACCGCTTTCATATCCCCTACTATATTCCCCAATAGTCCCAAACCAGCTTTACGAAGTTCAATCGCCTTGTTAATGTCATTTCCATAAAGGACGGGATTGGCATAGCTGAGTCCAGAATTTTTAATGGTATGTAATAGCGCGTGTAATTTATCGTCAAGTTCGTTTTTCGTTTCCGATTTCAGCTCCAACATGAGCAATGCCGCAGGATCGCCCTCCACAAAAAAGCGGTTCCTGAGCTGGGTCTTGTTATTCTTTGTACAATCAAGGATAACCCTGTCCATCATCTCGCACATATGCAGACCATGGCCCATAACGGGGGCCACGTCACGCAAGCAATCTTCCAATGTTTTATAATGTGTCACCACCATTGCGGAATACGCTGGTGGAATATCATCGAGCTGCAATGTTATTTCGGTAGTAAATGCCAAGGTGCCCTCACTACCACTTAACAATTTGCAGAGGTTTATATCCTCATGACCTTGATTGAAAACAGAACTTTTCAATAGTTCGTCTACCGCGTAACCCGTGTTTCGTCTATGTATTTGCGGTTTAGGAAATTCCCTTTTTATTTCTGATTGTATATCTTTATTTGATAGCTCATTATATAGTTTTTTATAAAGTTTTCCTTCAAGTGTGTTCAATTTGGATTTTTGATCAAATTCCTCCGCAGTAACTGATTTGAATTCGACTTGGGATCCATCGGAAAGAACAGTTTTCATTGAGACGACCTTATCCCGGGTAACTCCATATTGGATGGATGTCGTCCCTGAGGAATTATTACCTACCATACCACCGATCATACAGCGGTTGGAAGTTGATGTATCGGGCCCAAAATATAAACCATGGGGTTCCAAATATTGATTGAGTTCGTCACGGATTACACCAGGTTGAACAGTAACCTGCTTTTTAGCCTTGTCAATCCCAACTATTTGCGTAAAATGTTTTGAAACATCGATCACAATACCTTCCCCAACGCATTGTCCCGCCAAGGAAGTACCTGCGGTTCTCGGAATAAGTCCAACAGTATTTTCCGACGCAAAGTTGACAAGCTTTTGTATGTCTTCAACAGTTTTGGGAAAAGCAACGGCCAATGGAATTTTGCGGTATACGGAAGCATCGGTGGCATACAGGGCGGTGCTTAAATTGTCGGCTAGAATACTGCCTTCCAATTTTTGCTCCAGTACTTTTATTTTATCTTTATTCAATCTAATACAATTTTAAGCGCAAATTTAAGTTTTTATTGTTTGAGCATAATTAAGATTCATTAATTTTACACCTTATAAATCAGACCTTATGAAAATTTTAAAAACACTTACATTATTTGTTTGTTTAACTTCGTTATCCACAGTTTTTGGACAGGAAATCGCTGATCACGCCTTGGGCTTGCGCCTTGGGGATAGTGATGGTTTTGGTGCAGAAATTTCGTATCAAAAATCTATTTCCCGGTACAATCGCCTCGAAGTGGATTTGGGCTGGAGAGATCATAGCCAGTACAATGCCTTTAAATTAGCAGGTGTGTACCAATGGGTTCATCAATTGGATGGTAATTTCAACTGGTACTATGGTGTTGGTGGCGGTTTAGGAAATGTTGATTTTGATGTAATCCCAAATAGTTCGGTCGACAATGATGGATTGTTTGTATTTGGGGCAGGTAATATTGGTGTTGAATATAATTTTGACATACCCTTATTGCTTTCACTGGATTTTAGACCCGAAGTTGGTTTGGTAGGTTATGATGGTTTCTCTGATAATTTTGACTTTGACATCGCTCTAGGAATCAGATACCAATTCTAAACGCACTGTTTTAATAATTGAAGGGCCCTTAGCAATTGTTAAGGGCTTTTTATTTATGCGGATATATAACTACATTTGCCATCTAAAAATAATATTGATGAAAAATACGCTATTTGCACTTTTAGCAATGCTGATCTTAGCTTCCTGTGCCTCAAACCCCGAAGGCTATACTATTAACGGTACAATAACGGGTGATATCGATGATGATGTTAAGGTTTACCTGAGAAAAGGTAGTGAAAACAATCAGCTTATTGATGTTGATACGGCTTTAACTAAAAATGGGATGTTTGTTTTTAATGGCAAGAAAGACATGCCCGAGATGCATTATATATTTATTGACCAACTAAACGGATATGCAGCTGCCATTATCGAGAATGGTGAAATTGATGTCAGTGCACATAAAGACAGCCTAGGTCTCGCGAAAATCACAGGAACTGTTCAAAATGACTTTATGGATGACTATAAAGGGAAGTCAAGGGCAATTACTCAGCAGGCGGTTAATATTCAAGAGGATATGAAAAACGCCAGCATGACCCAAGATACCGTATTAATGATTTCATTGCAGGAAGAATTGGGTGATTTACGCGCTGAATATGAAACTTTTGAATTGGATTATGTCAAATCGCATCCGACTGCACTGATATCGGCCTTGTTAATTGATAAAGCCATTAATTCAAGAACTTCTTCCACAGATGAACTGGAGGAATTGTACAATGGGCTTGCTCCTGAAATTAAGGAAACAGAGACAGCAAAAAAAGTGCTCCAAACATTAAATGCAATTAAAGAACGTGAAGAAATGGCCATGGACACCAGTATTGGAGCAGTTGCACCTAATTTCTCGGCCCCAACACCAACGGGGGAACTATTGGCATTAAACGATATTAAGGGCAAAGCAACACTTATTGATTTTTGGGCTGCCTGGTGCAGACCATGTCGCGCTGAGAATCCAAATGTTCTAAAGGTTTATAACAAATACCACGACAAAGGCTTGAACATAATCGGTGTTTCCTTGGACAAAACAGCGGAAGCCTGGAAAAAAGCCATTAAAGATGATGGTTTAACCTGGAACCATGTATCGAACATTGCCTATTTTGATGACGCGATTGCAAAGATGTACAATGTTAATGCGATTCCGGCTGCTTTTCTATTGGATGAAAACGGAGTAATTGTCGCAAAAAATCTACGAGGCCCAGCCCTTGAGGCAAAGGTTGCCGAATTACTGAACTAGGAATTACACGACATAAAAAAAAGCCCTGGTGTTTTGAACATCAGGGCTTTTTTTGTATAATATTTATTATTTATTGAAATTTGTTCTTCACATCGTCGAAATCACCATAAACCACTGTTGATTCCCCTCGAACTACCGACCCGAATAGGTTAACCACTGATCCGTTTCCAATAAATTCCAAGGTAGCACCATCAGACAAGATCAAATCACCATAAATGCTAAGGTTCCCTTCAACCTTAAAGGTAGCACCTGGGTGAACAATAACATTTTTTCTTTTATTATTTCTTCCGACAACCAATGTACCGTTCATTTCAAATAAGGCATCATCTTTGACATCCACAGAATTGCTGACCGTCCAGGATCCACAAAGTAATAACGAACCTCCTACTTCTATATTTGAAAATCTTTTGGCACCTCTATATGCCTCATCTTCACCAAGTCTTACATTTAAATCGGTACTTCCTGAATAGCTTGGAAGTGAATTACAACTAGCGGCTAAACTTTCACTTGGTCTATTCATTTTAATAATTTGCAGACCGCTTTTACCAGAGGCTGCAAATATGTAGTCGTCCTTTGATTCAACAAAATTTATTGAACCTTCCAATTGGATAACCCCGTACAAATTTGCACTGTCGGCATTATTTTCCGATAAGCAAAGTCCCGCACCACCATTTGCCATTAAAATAATCCCTTCGTTCGTGGCAACAGCGTTCGTTTCACTCCATTCAGAAGTTCCATCAGATAAGATAGGTAAATATTCAATCAACGAGCCGCTCGCCAAACTATAAATTCCTGCGCCTTTCGCTCCTTCGGAAACAATGACTTTATCATTCTCAAAAGCAAGAGTCCTCTTGGTCCCGGCTCCAAAATCAGTATTGATTGCAATTTCGTTGGTAATATTCAAATCACTATCAAGTACACTAATACCTTTACTGGCATCAAGTACTGCAAATTGATCGTTATAATGTGAGACAGATCGCAAATCTTCGAACATTGCGTCCCTTATTATTGTCAAGTCCCTTTTGTCATAAACGGTTATAGAACCGTTACCGCCACTCGATACGACAACACCACTTGATGTTACTTCTACGTCTGTGCTATTATAGCCCTCTTGAAAACCATAGATAACACCAGCATCAACATTCATAATGCCCCCTGTAGCAGGAATTTTAGCCACAAATGAGTTCGAAGTGGCCGTAATGGATTTCTCAGAATCGATACCTCCTACTGCATACACATAACCGTCGCTATATTCAATAGAGTTTATATCGGCATTATCATAATACAACCTAGATGCGACCTTAGGGTTGGTTGGATCGTTTACGTTAATAATATCAATAGCACCGACATAACCCTCCTGTGCTGTATTGTATGAAACGTAGGCATAATTTCCTTCAATATGGACGTGGGTAGCCGTCAAATTCTCACCTCCGGGGAATGACGGTGGATTGATTTGGGCAACCAAAGTTAGGGGGTAGTCCCCTGCATCGCCGATTTTATCTGTTCTTGAGGTCTTGCCAGTAATAATGTCTTCCTCAGCGATATCCAAAACACCAGCATCATCATAGATTACACTGCTTGTCAAAATTTGATTGTTCTTCTCTAGCTGAAGTTCGTCTTTAGGGTCGCTAAAGATGGTAGTTTCGTCACTACAAGAAGTTATAAACAGGGTTGTTGAGCAAAGTAGTAGGTATACTTTTTTCATGGTATTCGTATGGTTAAATTAGATTCGGGTTTCTAACTAAACGACAAATTTACTTAAAGTGTATAATTTAATTGTTATTTTTTCGATGAAAGGCTAATAAAAGACAGTCGTAACGCTGATTTATGCTAAAGGAAACCCTTTTTATTTAACAATAAAAATACTACAGTTTACCTGTCTTTTCCATTACAAAAAGTATAACAATGGGCACGGCAAGGAGAATCACCATCAGGGTATCTGTTGCCAATAGGTCTGGTTTAAGTAATAGCGTGGTAATATAACCACCAATTGCGCCACCAAAATGTGCGGTATGACCAATATTGCCCAATCGTTTTTTCATTCCGTATATGGAATAAAGAAGATAGGCGATCCCCAATACATAGGCGGGGAACGGAATGGGAATGAACATCAATGCCAAGCGCATATCTGGCTGAAGTAATATAGCCGCATACAAAATACCTGTTACCGCCCCACTGGCACCGACTGCGCTATAATAAGGTTCATCTTTATGGAAAAATAAAGCCAATAGACTTCCCGCTAGAAGACTGAGAAAATATATCCCGACAAATTTTATAGGTCCAAACCAGTTGATAACCACATCTGCAAAAAAGAACAAAGTGAACATGTTCATAAAAAGATGTGATAGGTCAACATGCAGGAATCCAGAAGTAAGCATGCGATCTTTTTGACCCGCCTTGATAGCCCCTATACTAAATTTATAACGTTCAAAAAAAGAGGCGTCATTGTATCCTTTCAATGAGACCAGGACATTTACAGCGATAATGGCAATAGTGGCAATATGAAGATTATACATATTTAGAAGCATTACATTTGGTGCCAAATATAGCTATATTTGCCCTTTACTTCTGAACGAATGCAACTACTTGCTTTTATTTTGATTTATCCGGTATTATGGATTATTTCCATTTTACCCCATCACGTATTTTATGGGTTTTCGAATTTCATTTATTTCATGGTGTATAGGCTTATAGGCTATCGAAGGAAAGTAGTACGTGCTAATTTGGAGTTGGTTTTTCCAAATAAATCCAAAAACGAACTAAATGGGATCGAGGAAAAATTCTATCGGCATATGTGCGATATGTTCATGGAGATGATCAAGACCATGAGCATATCAAAAGAAGCCGTTAAAAGGAAATACCATGTTACCAATATTGATTTGCTTCGAGAAACAGAGAAAAAGAAAAGTATTTTAATCGTTTGTTCACATTATGCCAATTGGGAATGGAACGTAAGCATTAATAATTATATCGAATCCAAGGGATATGCGGTTTATCAGAAAATAAACAATTCATATTTCGACAATCTAATCAAGAAAATCAGGGCCAAATGGAACACCGAATTGATTACCCAGAAAGATACGGTTAAGACTGTTGTTCGCAATCATCAAAATCATATCGGTGCCGTTTATGGTATGGTCAGTGATCAGTCCCCACAAGTTAAAAGGGCACAGTATTGGAAAGATTTTATGGGGGTCAAGGTCCCTATTTTTAATGGGGCAGAAGCCTTGGCCAGAAAACTTGATCTGGCCGTGGTCTTTTTAAAGGTGAGCAAAGTAAAACGCGGTTATTATCAAGCCGAGTTTATTCCAATTACTTTGGCTGGACGTAGTACCGAACAAAATGAGATAACCGATAAATTCATTGAATTAACCGAACAGCAAATCAAGGAAAGACCAGAACACTATCTATGGACGCATCGTCGTTGGAAACATCGGGATAAGGCACCTAAATGATAGGCAGCCCTCTTAATTGGGATTATAAACCAAATTGGCCACTACAATGCAATGGTCACTAGCGTAATTCTCACATACTACCTTATAATCAAGAACCTCCCAACGATCGGGCATATTGAATAAAATATGGTCAAGATTAATCCTGGGCTCATCAGCAGGCCATGTATTTAGTTTTGCAGCAGGGATTTTTGGTTTCTGAAAATACCGATAAAGAATTTTTAGGGTTTCACTATCCGGGCCATCGTTAAGGTCTCCGACCAATAAGGTAGGAAGCTCTGATTGCCCGAGCTTTTGATTTATGGCCTTGGCCTGCATCAATCGATCCTTGTTTTCTTTTAAATGATCTAAATGGGTGCCAACAAATTGTATAATATTCCCATTTTTTGTCCTTACCCTTGTTAACAGGGCGGCCCTTGGTTCAGAATCGGGTCGATGGGGTAATTGAATATTTTCAGTGCCCACAAACGTCAAGTTCGATAAAACGGCCTCACCATATTCGCCTTCATCGTAGTACATTGCCCTGGCAAAAATTGATGCCATTTTTGTGCGGATACCAATTTCTGTGGATAGATCATAACGCTTTGCCCTTTTTGTCTTGAAATCTACTTCCTGCAAAGCGACCAAATCAGGATTGTACTTATTGATTACACCGGCGATCGTATCTAAATTAAAATCACCCTTGGTGGTGGCGCCATGTAAGATATTAAAACTCATTACCTTCAAAGTATCTGCCTGTCCAAAACTATTATGGACAAAGCAAATAGAAATCAGGAAAAGGAGCTTTAAATTCATCATCAAGATTAAGCCGCTATAGCGCTGCCACTTCTTTAATCTCACCAATTATCCTATCGGCTAATTCATTGGCCTCTGATTGGCTTTTGGCCTCGGTATAAACACGAATAATGGGTTCGGTATTCGATTTTCGCAAGTGTACCCAGTTTTCAGCAAAATCAATCTTTACCCCATCGATGGTCGAAATATCCTCATTTTGGTAAGTAGCTGCCATAGTTTTCAAAATACTATCAACATCGAGTTCCGGTGTCAACTGAATTTTCTTTTTACTCATGAAATAACTGGGATAACTAGCGCGTAATTCTTTGACCGTGCCGCCTTTTTCCGCCATAAGCATTAAAAACAATGCCGTCCCGACCAAGGAATCCCTTCCGTAATGACTTTCGGGATAGATTATTCCGCCATTCCCTTCCCCGCCTATAATGGCCTTGTTGGCTTTCATCTTGCTTACAACATTTACTTCTCCTACCGCAGCCGCCTCATATGTGCCGCCATGCTTTTGGGTAATATCGCGAAGTGCACGTGAAGAAGATAAATTAGAGACGGTATTCCCCTTTGTTTTACCAAGTACATAATCCGCACAGGCAACCAAGGTGTACTCCTCACCGAACATTTCCCCGTCATTGCTTATAAATGCCAAACGATCAACATCGGGATCCACCACTATACCGAAATCGGCATTTTCCTTGACAACGAGATCACAGATATCTCCTAAATGCTCTTTCAGAGGCTCTGGATTATGCGGAAAATGACCTGTTGGATCACAATAGAGTTTCACAACCTCAACGCCCAGCGTTTCCAATAACTTAGGAATTGCAATACCCCCAGTCGAATTTACGCCATCAACAACCACCTTGAATTTAGCACCTCGAATGGTATCGGCATCTACCAAGGAAAGCTTCAAAACTTCATCAATATGAATATCAATATATGCATCATTTCTGGTCACACTTCCCAAATCATCAACCTCAGCGAAGTCAAAATCTTCCTTTTCTGCTATCTCGAGAATTTTTGCTCCTTGTGCAGCATCCAAAAACTCTCCTTTTTCATTCAATAGTTTTAGGGCATTCCATTGCTTTGGATTATGACTTGCGGTTAGGATGATACCCCCGTCTGCATTTTCCAATGGAACAGCTATTTCAACAGTTGGAGTGGTTGAGAGATCAAGGTCGATTACATCAATGCCTAAACCAAGTAGTGTCGAAACGACAAGATTTTGGATCATTGCCCCGGAAAGCCTGGCATCACGGCCAATAACCACTTTTATATTATTCTTTTGTGAATAATCCTTAAGCCAAATCCCATAGGCCGCGGCGAATTTAACAGCATCGATCGGCGTTAGATTATCACCTGGTTGGCCACCAATAGTTCCCCTTATTCCTGAAATTGATTTTATAAGCGTCATACTCTGTTTATAAAGTTTTTGCAAATATACAGGTCTAACATCAATCCTAACTTCCAAATTGGTAAATTCGACCTTATGAACTATTTTACAGCTTAATGAATTTTTTAGCACATATTTACCTATCCTTCGACGATGATGAAATTACCATCGGTAATTTCATAGCTGATAGTATTCGTGGCAATAAGATAGACCATTTGCCAATTCGAATTCAAAAGGGGATTTTATTGCATCGTGAAATTGATAGTTATACCGACGCACATGCCATACCTAAGATAAGTAGCAAGCGCTTGCACACGAACTATAGGCACTACAGTCGTGTTATCGTTGATATCTTCTACGATCATTTTCTTGCCAAAAATTGGAAAGCCTATTCCCCTACTCCTTTGGATGTCTTTGTAGATGATTTTTATGATTTATTGGAAGCCAATTACCCTATTCTTCCCCATGGGGTACAGCGAATGATGCCTTATATGATTTCGGATAACTGGATATACAATTATTCTAAAATGGAAGGCATTGGGAGGGTATTGAATGGCATGAACCGTAGAACCAAGAATAAATCAAAGATGAATTTCGCCATCCGTGATTTGGAAGAACATTATACCGATTTCGAAAAGGAATTCACTTCCTTTTTTGAAGAGTTGGTCCACTTTTCAAAACATAAATATTTATCATTGTAACTTAATGTAAAACCATTAATAAACCTTAAGAATGAAGCAACTGTTCAGGACAATTCCCTTCCTATTCCTACTGTTATTTATTACACAATGTAAAAGGCAACCGGCAAAAGCCACCGGTCTTGTAACCGATAATGCCATGGTAGTTTCCGCTAGGGAGGAAGCTTCAGCCATTGGTTCGGCAATACTTGAGAAGGGAGGCAATGCTTTTGATGCCATGGTGGCCACTGAACTGGCCCTTGCAGTAGCCTACCCATTTGCTGGTAATCTCGGTGGTGGTGGATTCATGGTATATCGAAAAAGTAATGGTAATATTGGCGCCATAGATT
>JAHHKH010000169.1 GCA_018679695.1 Maribacter sp. | reverse complement strand
ACGGTTGCGCCTATTCCGGCATACTTATTTTGTTCGCCTTCCGAGCAAGTTTTAAGCAATGAGGCATCGGCCCCTGAGCAGAGGATAAAAAAGTTCTGTAACATAGTGTTCGTTTTTTGACGTGCCTGCCTCAGGCAGGTTGATGGTTCATATAGACTATTAGAACGCCAACTTCAGGGATTTGTTACACAAAAGCCCCGAAAATCGAGGCTTTTGTAAAAAAATTGGGAAAATATAAAAAACTTAATCCAAATAACGGCTTATTTTCACCACTGGCGGGTTATTGTTTTTCTTAGAGATATCCATACTTAAATTGTCCTTTTCTTTTAATATATCAATAGCCTCAGCAGCTGTTATTTTCTTTTTACCGTAGTAGAATACAGCTCCTTGTTTTGCCATTTCTTGGGCATGCTCAACCGGAGATTTTGATGAAGGTGGGGGTGGGGGTGGGGGTGGAATATCACTTACCTCCCCTTTGGAGACTGCTGGAGCATTAGGCGGAATATTGCTCATTACTTTACTCGCAACTTTTGGAGCAAGTGGTGATGCGGGAGAGACGTTCTTTATTTCTCCCTTGTTGATTTTTGGTGCCGAAGGGGGCTGAGGGGAAGTAGGACTGATTTTCCCCTTTACGGCTTTGGGGGCAGGCGGTGGAGGTGGGCATTCAGGAAAGGGTTGAGCTTTCTTTTTTTGTTTATCGGTCATTAAATTGTAGAGATATTCCAACCGCTCTATTTCCTTTTTCTTGATAATCCGCTCTTGAATGGGTTGGGCATTATATTTTTTGGCCAAGGCATTGTATTCTTCGATTTGTTTTTTGGTGGCGCCTCCCTGTACTTTTATTTCTTTCGTAGAATTGGAAAATTCTTCAGGGCCAACAATATCAATTCGGGCTACGCCATAATCGATCAAAATAGGTTCAATATCCTTTATTATTTTCATTGGAGCTTCAGCATCGGGCATGATTAAAACCCTTACTACATTTTCGCGTTGTTCTTTGGTCAGATTCGTATTGATTTTTTGTAGATGTGATTTAAGATTATCCAAGGAAGTCCAAACGTTATTTTGAACAAGGATTTCCCCTTTCTTGTTTATTCGAAGATCTATAGATTTTACTGCTGATTCCTGTTCCATGACGGGAATGGTCATTTCAACCGGTGCTTGTAGTTCCACAAGTTTTTTTTCGCTAAAGCCGAATAATAAAAGCGCAGACAATGGTAGTATTAATAGGCTTCGTAATACAATTGATTTTTTTGATGTTCTTGTTTTCATGACTGTAAATCGTTTTTTGATTGATGAATAATTGATTGAATTCGCTAACTGGGGCTGGAGGGAACTTGATGAGAACTCCAATAAAATATTTTGATATAGTGCTGGTTTTATGCCATAATCCAAAACCTCGCGATCTGCCAAAAACTCATGATTCAGTTTAATGGCTTTTTTCATAAGATACATAAGCGGATTGAACCAAAAAAATAGTTGCAGTAACTCAATGAACAAAACGTCAAGACTATGTTTTTGTCTCGCATGGGTTTCTTCATGCAATAACACTTCGCTAGGTATTTCCTTGGCTTCAAATTTGTGTTTATTCAGGAATACATAATTGAAAAATGTATGTGGAATAATACGATCGAGTAATAATACATTGGTAATCCGATTGATTTTAAACTTGGGGTTTTTACGTATTCTTTGAATGATCTGATACATATTTCTTATGAACTTCCACCCAAAAATGACTATCCCCATACCGTAGATACTCCATAAAATCGTTGGCAAATAATCCGTTGCGTAATGTATTGGTCCTTTTCCGGAAACTACAGTAACATTTGAATTAGACTGCGCTATGATTTGGGTCACTACCGGTAACTCAACATATTCTACAAAAGTGATGAAAGGGATAGCAAATGCTGCCAGGAGTGATACCAATAAATAGAATCGTTTGAAGGTATGCATGTTTTCCTTTTCAAGGAAAATTTTATAAAAGGCTAGCAAAATGGCCAAACAGGTAGCGGATTTTAAAATATATAGCAACATGTTTTACTTCTTTTCAAGTTCTTTATCGATTAACGCTTTTAATTCTTCCAATTCGGTTTTACTTAGGTCTGTTTCTTGGGTAAAAAACGACGCGAACTGCGTAGCACTGTCATTGAAGAAATTCTTTATGAGGCCGTTTACATGTTTCGAAAAATAATCCTTCTTCTTCACGGTAGGGTAGTATTCCCTAGACCGCCCATAACTTTGGTAAGCGACGAAACCCTTATCGGTCATGCGTTTCAGTAAGGTGGCAATGGTGGTGGTGGCTGGTTTGGGTTCGGGATAGGCATCCAGTAAATCTTTTAGGAAAGCTTTTTGTTGCTTCCATAAAATATTCATCAACTCTTCCTCTGTTTTCGATAACTGCAAGTTCTACGTTTTTAGAATTACTTCTACAAACATAGAATAAATATTTTAATTCTACAAATGTAGAGTAAAATATTTCAAGGTGCCGTTTTTAGAGAAGGTTGACAAAACCATAAGTCAAGTAATGCATTTAAGCCGGCGAAGCAATCTTTGAGTTTGGTGATCCAAGGAATCGGAATGCTCCACTATCGCTTACAAAGCCGTATGAATTTGTCTAAGTTTGCACCAACGAAAATACTGTTATGGGTTTATTGGAAGATTTGAAATCACGTAGTGGAAACAAATGTGAGTTATGTGCCGCAACTGGGAGTTTAAAGGTATATGGAGTACCTCCTAAATCTACTGGAGGTATTGATGGCAGTCTTTTGGGATGTGAGACCTGTATTGGTCAAATCGAAAATACGGATACAGTGGATGCCAATCATTGGCGCTGTTTGAATGATAGCATGTGGAGTGAACACCCTGCGGTCCAAGTGGTGGCATGGCGGATGCTTTCAAGGTTAAAATCAGAAGGTTGGACCCAAGACCTTTTGGATATGATGTACTTGGATGATAAAAATCTATCCTGGGCGAAGGCGACAGGGGAAGGAATTGAAGAAGGTGATAAAATAATCCATCGCGATGTAAATGGCGTGGTATTAAATACTGGTGATAGCGTAGTACTTATAAAGGATCTTAAAGTAAAAGGTTCCAGTATGGTCGCCAAGCAAGGTACGGCAGTGCGAAGAATATCATTAGATCCTGAAAATGCGGAATTCATTGAGGGTAAAGTAGGCCCGCAACAAATTGTGATTATTGCCAAGTATGTTAAAAAGATGTAGACGTCATTGCGATAAGGTAAACGAAAGTTCATCTACATATCTGGTTTGATACCCACGAAGCAATTGGTTGAATCATTTTTCAAATAAGACAGATTGCCACACTGTTCTGGTAATGACTCCTAGGCCATCATTTCCGCAAAGTACTTGTAAAAATAAGGTATGGTTTCTATGCCTTTATAATAAAACCACAAACCAAAATGTTCATTGGGTGAGTGTATTGCATTACTATCCAATCCAAAGCCCATTAATATGGTCTTACTGCCCAACTCTTCTTCAAACAAGGATACAATGGGAATGCTCCCTCCACTGCGTTGGGGTATGGGCGTTTTGCCAAAGGTTGTTTCATAGGCTTTTGATGCTGCTCGGTAGGCTATTGTATCGATGGGTGTCACATATCCTTGTCCACCATGATGCGGAATAACCTTGACCTGTACTCCCTTGGGAGCCAAACTTTCAAAATGGGCAGTAAAAAGAGCTGTTATTTCCTCCCAATCCTGGTGGGGCACCAGTCGCATTGATATTTTGGCATAGGCTTTACTAGGGATTACGGTTTTGGCACCTTCACCGGTATAACCGCCCCAAATTCCGTTTACATCCAAAGTAGGTCTAATGGAATTCCTTTCATTGGTGGTATAACCCTTTTCGCCATAAATGCTGTCAATATCCAACGCATTTTGATAATCTTCCAGGTCAAAAGGGGCTTTGGCCATTTCAGCTCTTTCTTCAAGCGATAGTTCTTCAACTTTATCATAAAAACCGGGTATGGTGATATGATTATTTTCGTCATGAAGTGAGGCGATCATTTTGGTTAGAACATTAATGGGATTGGCTACAGCTCCGCCATACAACCCAGAATGCAGGTCTCGATTTGGTCCGGTAACCTCTACTTCAACATAACTTAAACCCCGCAGACCAGTAGTTATCGACGGATACTCCTTGCTGATCATTCCGGTATCTGAAATTAAAATAACGTCGTTCTTGAGTTTCTCTCTGTTGTTGGCCACATATTTCGCAATATTCACACTGCCGACCTCTTCTTCACCTTCGATCATGAATTTTACATTACATGGCAATTGGTTATTCCTAACCATAAATTCCAAGGCTTTTACATGCATGTACAT
>JAHHKH010000162.1 GCA_018679695.1 Maribacter sp. | reverse complement strand
AAATTATACATATTAATTGTTGACGGTTTCCATTATCTACTTATTCCTATTTTCTGCAGCATCAATTTCTTTAATTAAATTTCGATGCGATAAACAGTATTCCTTTACGGATCAACTTGTTTGCGATCCAACTAAATACCAATAAAACCGTTCCCACGAGTATAGGCAATATTCCTCCAAATGTAAATAACATTCCGAGCACAAAACCCAGTAGACACTCTGGCAAATGAACAGGTCTAAACAAAGCAATGATAACAGGCAAAAAAATTAAATACTGTAATAGGTCCTCAACTCTAAACTCCCATAATATTGATAGCAAAATCCCAAAAGCCAAAGATCCCAAGAACCTTTTTAGAATATCAGTTTCATCATTTTCAGGATTGGGTTGCAATCTTTTTTCATTGCTTTGTCGTCGTTGTATTAAAGTAAGGACTAACCAGGTTAAAGCAGGAATAGTTAACAGTCCCCACCAATTCGAAATTCCGGGTAAATCTTTTCTTGCCAACAGATAATGCGTATGAACGCCGCCATTTAAGTATTCCCAAAGTATAAATAAGGCAGCAAGTATCAATGCTCCTGTAGTTGTTCTTATTTTATTAGTTAAAATAGACCTCAATTTCATTTGTTTGTTTTAAGTTATCCCATCCACCAAGACAATATAGTTCAGAGTGAAACTTATTGTCCACAGCGCAAAATGCTTCCTATAAGCGTTTTAAATTACGACCGTTTTATCAAATATTCATAGCTATCAGGCTCACGCTGAACAATGCGATGACTCCTATTGCAATAGCCATAATCCTTTCACCCTCGCCTAACTTCGGGAATATTTTCCTATATATGATAATCCCTAAAGGGATAAAAAGAACAACCCCAGAAATAGTGCCCGGTGAATAAGTTATCGTAAAAACACTTAACAGCAGATGAATCGTTCCGTTCACGAAAACCAACGTTCCCAGTGCTGCCAATATAAGGTTGTTTTTATAAAAAATATAGGACAAAGCAAATGCGGTAAAAATAAACAGCCCAATTCCATTGATGATAATGAAATCTTGAATGGACAACTGTGCGTTCAACAACTTTGAATACCAAAGTGGAAATTGGCCATAATACTCTTCCAATTGATGAACTAATATGGTAACCGGCAGCAAACATGCAATCTGATTTGGTGAAAGCGCTTTCATAATGATCTCATTTGCTCAACTGGATTTTTATCACTGCCATTGCCGTCTTCACAAAGCACATTTCAATGTGCTTTATTATGTATTGTAGGCCCTATTTTTTGGTTTATTCCAAGGGAATTATCAATACGGGTATTTTTGATTTTTTTATGATTTTTGCAGAGACACTACCTACAAATGCATTGTAAAAAAACCCACGTTCATGATGCCCGGCAATAATCAAATCAACATTTAACTTCTTGGATTCCTCTATTATCATTTCAATTGTTGCCCCTTGCACAAGCAAGCCTTCTGAGTCAACCCCTTTCTCCTTAAGAACAGCAGTGTATTCTTGAAGGAGCTTATGTTCTTTTCTAAGTTCTTCTGCTCTACTATCCCTTATATATTGGGGTCCAACGTCATAACCAATAAAATCGGGATCTGGAGAGGCTATATGCAATAGCCATAATTTGGCTTTGAACTTTTCAGCCAATTGAAAAGCCTTATCAATTAGTTGTTTTTCATTATTAACAAAATCGATGGTTACTAATATGTTCTTCATTTCTCATTATTTTAATGGCCAACCGTTCCTATCAACAAAAATTTGGCCGTCATTTAAGGTAAACACAAACCTTTTGGTTTAGCACTTACCCACGCTATTTTGATCTTAATAATATTTTAGGTTTAGACCCTAAACTCCAAATCATGACGCAAGCATGATGATCAGTATCATCAATTGGGCTTACATAGGACCAAATAACATGATTGCTAACGGTTATCATATTCCCACCGGGGTGGGCCAATACTTTGCACGAAGCAATATATGCCAATATCAATACTGTTAATTCAATTCGGTTATTCACTTTATTCAATTGCGCCTAAGGTGTTTGTCAATGACTTGTCCAGGTTGGAACCTAAGCTAGTAAGACAATCATGCTTTAGCGTGATGGCGCATTAGGTTCGCGTGTGAAACGAATCATATTAATCGTATTCTAAAAATAAGATAATTTTATGGTTAGTGTATCAACTCAATGAAACATACAGCTGACTGGCCAACTATAATATAGAATGCGCTTCCGAAGATTGGATATTAATCTGTGTGCTTTTTAAAATCTACCCTTGCTTTTGCTTTCATTTTGCTGTCGAGATATAGCTCATAGCCTTTAAGTAGTTGAACTTTCTTGGTTTCACCCGGACCGATGGCTTTTTTTTCTATTATTTCCCCTTTTTCTTGGACTCTAATTGAAAATACACTCTTACCGATATTTTCAATTATTCCAATACTAGTGTTTTCTGAATAAGGATTAAAAGCGGCATCTTGCCCTGCTCCTTTACCAGTAATAGACATGCTTTGAGCAGGTTTCAGCTCAAAAATAGTTTGACCAAAACCATTGTACGCAATCAAAAAAATAGCAATGGGAATCAGGTGAATTTTTTTCATAGTATCAATGTCTTGGTATTATTTTGATTACTCAATATCGTTTGTGAATGGTCTCATGAATAATCTGGGCTAGTCCACACCGGTTAAAGCTTTGCCCGAAAATTATTTGAATTCAAGGTAATAATTTGTTCTGTAGTACTGCCAGCGAAGGTAATATTCTTTCTCAGCAACTAGTTGAATCTTTAATTGTAAAAAGTTCTATAGACGCTAATTTACCTTTCAATGCTTTAGTTCCAATTGTTTTGATGAGAAAGTTCGTTTCCAATCTTAAATTGGAAATTAAGTCTTTAGAAATAAGATTATCAACTTGTAGGTCATTGCATAGGCTTTGAATTCTGGCCGTTGTATTCAATACATCCCCAGTAAAGATTATATCTTTTTTTATTCTACCTATTTCACCTGTAGTTACTTCACCCAAGTGCAAGCCGGCCTTAAATTCGGGATAAACGCCGAATTTTTGTTCGAACCAATATTGTCTTTCTTTCAAATCACTTTTCATTTTAAAAAAGCATTTTATGCAATTGTTGTTCTTTATACCTTTTGATAGATTCCAAGTAATTACTATTTCATCCCCAACATATTGATAGATTTCCCCTGAATATTCAATTACGGCATTTGATAGTATATGATAGTATTCTTTTAGAAGTTCAAAATATTCGACATGTCCGATTTTTTCAGCAATAGAAGTTGAGGATTTCATATCTAAAAACATAAAAACCCTATTTTCTATTTTTGGCTTATGATATTTCCCCTTAATAAAATTTATGAATGACCCTGATCCAATTTTCTCACTAATTTCATTATAAAAAAGTGTAAAGGTCAATGAAATTGCCATTTGGAACCCAGTACTTAAAAAACCCACGCTTTTCAAATAATCAGAAAATTTACTCCAAACCATAGTACTGAGGATATTTTCCTTAAGTTCTAAACTAGCTGCAATAGGGTAGGTTATACAAATTATAAGAAATAGGAATAAGGAGTAAATTATAAGTTTGCCCAGGATTTTTGTTTTGAAACTTCGTCTCGCAAAAGAACGATCAATAAATAATAATTCAATTATTCCAATCAATAAGCCAACAACAGTTACTGCAAAAAGTGCAAAGAACAAAACCCAAAAATCTAAATTTATAACACCAGCCGGGGTATAGTTGTAGTCTTTTGTGGCAGCATATTCAACTATTAAGAAGATAATTCCAAAAACCAACCAAATCATTCCGAATGGTAGAATTCGATATACATTTCTTTTAAGTTTAGGTGAAATCACTTATAACGACGCTATTTATTTATGGTCTTTACAAAACTTGTTACTATCGGTCACGTATATAAAAAGGAGCTGGGTTTAACATACTAAATTCAATTTATCACTGACCTTTATTTTTTATATCCAAAATGGATTACGGGCTTTAATTCCAACTTTGTAATTCGATCAAATTTCCTTCAGGGTCCCTTGCATAAACGAAGGTTATTTCACCTACATCCTTAATTGTTCTCTTCGTGATTTCCCCTAAGGCTTTTCCTCCATTCCTTTCCAAGGTATCGAGAATCAATGCCACATTTTCAACCTCAAAAGCAATATGCCCAAACCCTCTTTTATTTGGAGGTACAAAATCCTGCTTTTCAATATTCCCGTATTGGTAGATTTCAAGGGTTGGTCCTTTCTGTCCATATCCTGGAAGTAACAGGTGGGCACCTTCTAATTGGGCATTTTCCAAACCAGTTCCTTTTTCAAGCCATTTCCCAGATTGTCTTCTAATGGGTGGAATAATTTTGCATTCAAAGGTTTTTACATAAAAATCCACAAGTTCTTTCCAATTGACACTTACAATATTTGTGTGGGCAAATTTCATTTATAAAAATTAAATTTTGTCTAATTTAGAAATGGTCAACTCGTTTTCAGTGTTTCCGGTATTTAGCGTAGAAGCTGGTTCAAATAGCATCACACTTACCTCTTCCGGTGCATAGGGTTTGTGTTCTATACCCTTTGGAATGATTACAAATTCACCTGGATTCAGCTCTAAGGTTTTATCCCGGAGTTCAATAAATAATTTGCCACCTATGACATAGAAAAGTTCATCTTCTTGTTCGTGCTTATGCATAACGAATTCTCCTTTGAATTTCGCTATTTTAACGTACTGGTTATTCAGCTCTCCAATAATTTTGGGTGTCCAATATTCGTTGAAGGTTTTTAATTTTGATTGCAGATTTACCTTATTTATTTCCATTTTGATTTTTGCTTGTGTACAATGGTCCCGTAAAAACCTGAGCCGGTAAACACGAACTCAAGATTTACACCAAATAGTATTTGAATTCAAGGTAATAATTTATTGCATAACTGTAGGCCTGTGGCACAAACCTGGTCGGCCTCGGCATTCATAGTTCCCCCATATAAGGTATATTCCAGAAGGGCATATACTCTGTCCAACCCAAGAAAAAGGAGAAGAATGCATGAATAACTGGAGCCGATAAAAAACTTAGAAAGAGGTATAAGATGGTTTTTTGAGTGTTCATTTTCAAAATAATCGGGGGCAATAGAACCGTCATCAGCATTGGAACAGGATAATAAATCCACCATTTTAGTCCAGCTTGAGCTCCATATTTACCAAATAACATGCCCACTGCTACAACCAAGAAAGAGAGAATGAACACCAACTTCAATTTTTCATTAAACTTTGTTTTACCAATAACTAGTCTAATGATCAGCAAAAAGATAAGGAATGAAGCTATGATCATGACAGGAAAATGCCAAACGGCATTTGAACGCTGTAGAATTAAACTTAAGCCCATTTTGTCTAGATTATTGCTTGCCGATTTATGCACAAACTTTTCTAAAAGTAAGTTACTCAATTAAAGATAAAAACGTTTCAGGTCAACACCTAAACCGCTTGTTTTATATATACTTATTCCAAGGCTTTTTGGCCAGTTTGGTTTTTGGTATTTGTTGTTGTGAATTGCCAATGTAGGGCTTTAGGCGAGGGTTTTTCCGTAATATTTTTTCCGTAACCAAAACGATACCCGAACCAATAAAATCAATGCAGGAACTTCAACCAATGGTCCAATTACTCCTGCAAATGCTTGTCCTGAATTCAGTCCAAAAACAGCAATAGCTACTGCAATCGCTAATTCAAAATTATTTCCTGCTGCGGTAAAAGCGACTGAAGCTGTTTTGTCGTATTCTGCTCCTGTTGCTTTAGTGAAGAAAAATCCAATGATGAACATTAACGCAAAATATACTAAAAGTGGAACAGCGATTATCAGAACATCCATTGGGATTTCAACGATTAATTCCCCCTTCAGCGAGAACATAACCACAATAGTAAAGAGCAGTGCAATTAAGGTCATCGGTGAAATGGTCGGAATAAATGTTTTTGTGTACCATTCTTCGCCTTTAAGTCTGACTAAAATGAGTCTACTAAAAATTCCCATTACGAACGGAATGCCTAAATAAATGGCTACACTTTCAGCAATTGTTCCAATTGAAATATCTACGATTGCACCTTCAAACCCAAAATAGGGTGGAAGAATGGTTATAAAAATCCATGCATAAAAACTGTATGCAAACACTTGAAAAATACTATTCAATGCAACCAAACCTGCCCCATATTCGCTACTGCCTTCGGCTAGGTCGTTCCAAACCAACACCATTGCGATACACCGTGCCAAACCAATCAAAATCAATCCGACCATATATTCGGGATAATCCCGTAAAAAGGTAATGGCTAAAACAAACATTAAAACAGGCCCAATTATCCAATTTAGTATAAGGGAAATAGATAGGATTTTTGTGTTTCTAAATACTTTTGGCAATAATGCATAATTAACCTTTGCCAAAGGTGGATACATCATTACAATCAGACCGATTGCAATCGGGATATTCGTCGTTCCGCTACTAAATGAGTTGATGATGCTTGGAAAGGTTGGGATAAAATAACCAAGCCCAACTCCAATAGCCATTGCTATAAAAATCCACAAGGTCAAGTTTTTGTCGAGAAAACTTAATTTTTTTGTTGCCATTATTTTATGAATTTATTTGGGAGAAAACGAAAAATAATTCTGTTGCAATTTGCAGACTTCTTTCATGGTATTTTTCAGCCTGTTGCAGCGTATTGTCAAATGCCTTTGGGTCTTCAAAAGTTATTGGAATTCGTTTTTCAGCACCTGGAACAAAGGGACAAGCCTCATTGGCCGAATCGCAAGTCAAGATTGCTGCAAATTTGGACTTTGGGTTAAAATCGTCATCCAATCTTTTTGAAAATCCGATAATCGGATGGGCGTTGTCAGCATATTTAATACTGTAAATCGGGTTGTTCCCTTCAGAAATAGTATTGACTTCAAATCCTGAATTCCGTAAAGTATCCGCAACCATTGGATAAAGTGCTGTTGCTTCTGTACCGCCTGAATAACAGAACACATTTTTAATATTGAAATAATAAGCCATTGTTTGTGCCCAAACTTGAGACAAATGACTTCTTCGTGAATTGTGGGTACAGATGAAGTTGATACGAATTTCTTGATCTTTTGAAACTTTTGACTGAATAAAAGCCGTTAACGGTTGTAAAATAGCTTTCCGCTCTTCTGAAATGGTTTGAGGGTTTAAACCTTTGATTATTTTTTCAATTTCTGAAAATAGCGTTGAATTTGTTGTTATCATTTTTTATTGATCCTGACAGGCTTTTTCTATTTGTAACATTATTTTTTGCTTGACCACGTTCGGGAGGGAACGACTCTTTTGGGCAATGGCTTCATTTTATTCGAACCAATACCAAATTCTATCAATCGTAAGTTGCGTTTCCCAAATCTTTCAGCCTAACTGTTAGTTGATAGGACGAGCGGTTTGAATCCACCATAAACCATCCTTTTGGCATCAAAAACCAGCCTTGACGGATCGGTCAATGGAGCAATTAAATCTATCATTCTCGGGTCGGCCGCAACCCGCTCATTTGCCAGGTCACGCGCCTCTCGCGAGTCGAACAAGACCCATCCAAATACAATGGCCTCATCTTCTTTTGCATCCACTAGTTCCGGGAAAGAACGTGTCCCTTCCAATTTTAGATCCTCTCCAACATACTCAAAGTAGGCGAGTGCGCCATGCTGCTTCCAAATATTTGCAACAGTTTCTACCACGCGCTGGTATTGGACCAGGTATTTTTGAGGAACGGGAAACACGAATCCGTCTATGTAATTTGTCATAGTATCCTATTGGGTTTTTATATTTTGCTGTTGCCCATTGACCTGCTAAACGCAGTTCGGTGATTTCTACCGAAATATAGTAAAATCGAATAACTATGATAGGATAATCATACGATGTTTCCGTTGCTTTTTTGGCCCTTGTTAGTCACGCTATTCTTTATTATTGATAAATCCTAATGTAATCCACTACCATGGGACTTTCAACGAAAACAGAATCAATATCAGGCTCTATTGCTATATTCAATATTACATAATAATCAGAATCATAGGGCCATGTTTCAGAATTCTTATTAGAGGGTGCGTATTGAAAATGTTCAACGCCATCAACACTGAATGTCAATTTCTCTTCGGTCCATTCTAGCGTATATATGTGAAATTCATTTGAAGCGTTCTCTATTTTTTGACCACCAACATTTTTGACTTTGTACCCATAACTCGATGCGTTATGTACGGCACTTGAGACATAATCTTGATTCTTTCCCCAATGTTCGAGTATATCTATCTCACCGCATATAGGCCAATTCACAGTGCCAAAACCTTGATTATCCCAGTAGGCACCGTCTTCATTTATATTTTTGTTCAACATCCAAATAGCTGGCCAAGTACCAACCCCTTCTGGTAATTTTGCTTTGATCTCTACCCGTCCATACGTAAACGCGAATTTGGAATTTAATCTTGCGGATGTGAATTGTTTTGTTTCACCCTGATCATTGAACAATTCTTTTTTTGCTACTAGGTTTAAATACCCATCCTTTAGATAAGCATTCTCTTCCCGATCAGTATAATGTTGTATCAATCCACCCCACCAACTGCCTCCTGGTGGAAGTTGCGTTTGATGAAACCATTTTCCAGAGTCAATTGTACCCTTACCCTCAAATTCATCGGCCCATACTAAAGTATTAAATTGAACACCTTGTATACTTACACGGTTACTTAAAGGTTTTTCTTGAGCAGTGCTGGCCTTATCAAAAGTTAGGTAAGAAAATAGAATAACTAGTACAGGTAATAAACTATATGCAATGGGTTGTTTTATCATTTTTAGATGTAGCTATTGAAATTGTGAACTTTTTAACAATATATGGCAACATTTGGAATTTAGAGCCAATAGGTAAAAATTATAATTCTTGCCTTTACTTTCAAGCTTCGACTTAAGAATGATATAGTTCTACCTTGAATAAAGATCAAAAAAATCTTTTGTATCCTTTATACCTTGTATTCCTAATATATAACAAACTTCGGCAAGGTCTGAAAAGTCTAGTCCACCAGCAGAAATTGCCTCATTATTGTAACGGCCCTCTTTGCCATTATACTCATTTGATATATCAATGGCTAGTTGCCATATATCCCTTAGTCTAGGATTCGAGATTTTACTCTTCCATTGATTAAATTGGGGGGAACGAAAACCCGGCGTACCATTTCCGACCACATTACCGTCAGGTATTTTGTGATAATCCGCATTTTTCTTCACGAATTCCAGGCTCTCAGGGGAAGTAACCTTTTCATTCCAATCACTATGTTGAACCACATGAATACGTTGGGAAATAGCAATATCACGCATTTCAGTTTGAATAGCTTTTATTAGTCTAGCTGTGAAATCAGACTGGCCTGCGTCTGCAATCCAAATATCACCCTGGTTTGAGAGCGTTGTTTTAATAATATCCTTGACTTTTACAACAGCGGCTTCTACATTTTCATGTGCATCGGTCCAGTTGTTCCCCACAGCAAGCTGAAATAAAGGATTGGGAGGAACATATAATCCTTCCTGGATACCATAGGTACCGGCAACAGCATGATAATTAATCTTTGAAAATTTGGAATCAGATAGTAATGTAACCAAAGCTGCCAATGTTTGAATGTCATCTACATCGGTTTTACAATCAAGTTGCACCAACAATAGATCTTTTTCGATATTGAAGCCTCCTCCTTGCGGAAACTTAACATTCGTAGCATAGCTGTTTAAAGTAATGAAAAAAGTTACTATCGATAGGAATCTTACTATTTTAGAATTCATTTCATTTATGTTTTAGTTTGTTCAATTAGTCCCAAAAGTCAAAGGAGTATTTTGAAATTAGATAAAAAAATAATGGTCTGCTCGCCTATCATGGTAATTGTTGCCCACCGCTACTTGTTTTCGTTTAACCATTCAATTGCTCGACTTATTCCTATGTCTTTGCTTGTTTCCGCTTTTGGCTCAAATTCAACTATTTCATCAACATCTACAAATTTGTTGTATAAATTAGATTCCCGGTCTTTATAGTAACTAACGGAAATCATCATTGCTGTTAAACTATCAATTTGATTATAATCGGTCGCGGTAACCATACCCATAGTTTTATTACCAAAAAATCTTGTTTTTGGTCTATTTTTTAAGATCACGGCTAAAGCTTCTCCCGAACTCGCGGTGTAAACACTGGTCAAGACTGCGACTTTCTGAATTTCAGGGATTGGACATTTGTTTTCTATTGCCACATTTTGTTCATCATAGAAGAAGTCTCCCTCTTTAATTTGCCAAACAGAACTTTCATTTTCCGTAACACCTTTTGTTCCTCCAACAATTCCTTCTCCAATAATATTTGTTATTCCTTCGACCATCGGGAACATATTTCCACCGCCATTGAATCTTAAATCTATAATCCACTTTTTCGCCCCGTTTTCAATGACTTTGCAAACAGCATTTTGAATATCAGCTGACATTTTTTGATTGTCTCCCATTGGTAGCCCAACTAGTCTAACATAGCCAATGCTGTCCTGTATGTTTGTGGCCTTGAATTCATATACCTGTGTTGACTGAATTTCGGTATAAACATCCCAATCAATATTTTTTCGATGCTCTTTCTTTTCTCCAGAATAGTATGATAGAAATTGATTGTTATGGAAAACACGACCGTGTGTATCATTCAACTCTTTCAGCATTAAATCAAGAGCAGGTTTGAGATGGGTTACAGAATCAGCGTTTTTTGCCAACACGTACATTTCTTTCTTGAGAGCGGTCCAGTCAACGTTTTTTCGATAGAGCGAACTATTTTCTGCGTGTTCGATTATTTTATCAAGAGTTAATTTAGCTTCTGAATTCTGTGCGGAAGAAGTGAATGAACTAGAAATCAGAAAGCATATTACAAGGTATTTCCAAAGCTTTTTCATAATTGCGGGTAAACGGTCGTGGCTATGGCTCCCACCCGAATCTAACGCTCCGTGCAGCGGGTCGATGGGTTTTAATTGGCGGGGCATTCGAAAGAAAACCATTTCCCGATTGTTTTAATGATCAATAAATGTAAGAAATGTTCTTTCTATTATGCACTAAGCCGTGTTGAATTATTGGCGTTGAAGTATAGTGTTATTCAATTTTTTCATTCATCACTTTTGCTCTCCCTGGGCGTCATCTACCATGCATGGTTTTCAATTATTGATCTAATTGATTTAGCAGGATGTTCTTATACCAAACTTCATAAGGATCTCCCGAATGTGTTTGAAGGCAAATGCATCCATCTGCAGGCACATCACCTTTCTCTGTGTATTTTGCCGTTGAAACCCCATTGATTTTAATTTCAATATCCGGGCCATTCGCTATGATATGGATCTCATTCCAACCCTTCGGATCAATAACTTCCTCGATGAGTGCTTTAT
>JAHHKH010000158.1 GCA_018679695.1 Maribacter sp. | reverse complement strand
TAGCAAGACTGCCTTGATCACGCTGAAAGACGGCAGGAGCTATAATTTGGAATTTTATTATGGTTCGGGGTATTTATCCCAAAGAACCAGAAGTATACCAATACATGATAATATAAAGAAAATAAGGGTAACCGATTTCAATGGCAAATCGAAAATTGTTTATACAAATGAGGAAGTTAAGTAGTGTGGTCATCACCCTGATACTGGTAATCTCTTCTTGTGGCCCCAAACATAATGAGGAACAATTGGATTCTTACTTTGAGAATAGTCTGGCCAAATACAACCGTGAATTAACAGACGTTATAGTCGCTGATATTTTTACCCCTCCTGTGGCCAGTAGAATTTATGCCTATCCGAATATTGCGGCATATGAAGGAATTCGGTTCTTGGATTCCACTAGGCTATCATTGGTAGGGCAGCTCAACGGACTTGAAAAGCTCTCAGAACCCGATAAAAATAAATCCTACTATTATCCCTTGGTTTCGATTGTTGCTTTTACCAGTGTAGCCAAATCATTGGTTTTTGATATGGAACGCGTTGAAAATATGCAAAATAAACTATTGGAAGAGGTGCGCCATATTGGTATGGATTCGAAGATGTATGAAAATTCCATTTCCTATGGCAATCTCCTGGCTGAGGAAATATTGAATTGGGCGAATGATGATGGGTATCTGCGACGCACAGCCTTACCAAGATATAGTGTGAACGATGACCCTGGACGCTGGCGACCAACCCCACCAGATTATATGGAAGCCATTGAGCCCCATTGGAACAGCCTCCGACCATTTGTATTGGACTCGGCCAACCAGTTCGACCCTGGACTGCCAACGCCTTTTGATATTGATGAAGAATCACTTTTTTTTAGGGAAGCAAGGGAAGTTTACCAAACTGTAATTGATCTTGATCCCGAACAATTGGAAATTGCCAAATTCTGGGATTGCAACCCAAACATATCCCATACCAAAGGGCATGTAATGTATTTTCAACAACAAATTTCCCCTGGGGGACATTGGATCCACATAGCAGCACAGATTATCGAGGATCAAAAGGACGATGCCGTTGATGCCACCGTAACCATGGCTAAGGTAAGTATTGCATTGGCCGATGCCTTTATCAGTTGCTGGGACCAAAAATATAAGAGCAGTCTTACACGACCTGAGACGTTTATCAATAAATACATTGATCCTGATTGGACTCCGATATTGCAAACACCGGCATTTCCTGAACACACCTCCGGACATAGTGTTGCATCAGCTTCAGCCGCTACGGTTTTGACCCAAATTTATGGGGATAACTATGCATTCATCGATTCGACGGAAGTGCCCTATGGATTGCCGAAGCGAAGTTATACCTCTTTCCTTCAGGCATCGCAAGAGGCGGCCATTAGCCGACTTTATGGGGGCATACATTATAAACCTGCCATCGAAAAAGGAGTAAAGCAAGGACAGGATGTAGGAAGATTTATACTTGAGAACATCGATATTGAATAAATCCAATAAAATGTAGTGATCTCAAAGCATTGATCAGGATTAACACACTAAAATGAAATCAATGGAGTCAGAAAAATACACCCTTGGAAATAAGCGATTAAAAGAAATTTATCTTATGATATGGCTTTTGATGATTGGGGCCTTATTCTCTTCATGTGAAGAAGAAACACCAAATGTGAAAGTTGATTCCCAGCCCAACATTCTATGGATTTATTTGGAAGACACAGCGCCACTTATAGGGGCTTATGGGACTACCCTTATTTCAACCCCTAATATTGATAATCTTGCCCAACAAGGCGTTTTATATAAAAACGCCTATATGCCGGCACCGGTATGCTCGGTAGTTCGATCTAGCATCATAACGGGAACAATGTCAACTACAATTGGGGCACATAACCACCATAGTTCAAGAACAAAGCAATCTGCTATCAAATTACCAGAAGATTTGGAAACTGTACCGGAATTATTCAAAAAGGCAGGCTATTTTACATTCAATAATGGAAAGGATGATTATAACTTTATCTATAATCGTAGGGATTTGTATTCCCAAGACTACAAAGTCCACCCATTATATGGTAAAAGTGGCGTACACCTTGATCTGGCGACTTTAAAGGAGAAACAACCATTCTTTGGGCAAATACAGTTATCTGGAGGAAAGGAAATATTCTCCAAAAATTTCAAGGAAAACGTTAAAAAACCTGCAGATAGATCTCGAATAGAACTACCGCCCTATCTACCTAACCATCCCGTAATTATCGAAGAATATGCCAATCATTTGGATGCGATACAAATTACAGATGAAAAAGTAGGGGACATCATCAGAAAATTAAAAGAGAATAACCTGCTGGATAATACAATTGTTTTCTTTTTTTCAGATCATGGCATGCGAATAACACGAAGCAAACAATTCTTGTATGATGGAGGCCTACACGTGCCATTGATCATTGCTGATTTTAGGAGGGGGAACAAAACCATTCCTGCCGGGACCGTCAATGATGACCTTGTTAACGGACTGGATCTTGGAACCAGTTCATTGGCCTTGGCCGGGATACAAATACCAAACCATATGGAAGGGATAAATATGTTCAACGATGCTACAAAACGAGATCATGTAATCGCTACCAGAGATCGTTGTGATTTTACTATTGACCACATTCGTTCTGTACGGTCAAAAGAATATAAGTATATCCGAAATTTTATGACCGATAGGCCTTATACCCAACCCACCTATATGGATGTTGATAGTATTGAATTTGTTCGGGTAATGCACGATTTGCATAACGAAGGTAAACTAAACCCGCTACAAGATCGGTTTATGTCCAATGAAAGACCGGCAGAGGAATTGTACGATCTTAAAGAAGATCCATTCGAATTGATTAACCTCGCAACCAATCCCGAATACAAGGATACAGTGAAGAAATATGCCGATATTCTGAACAAATGGATGGTGAAAACAGATGATAAAGGGCAATATCCCGAAGATGAGGAAGGATTGAAACTAATGTTGGGTATCTGGGGTAAGCATGCCGTTAACCCAGAATATGACCCGATAAAAAAGAAATATCCAAACTTGGCAGGGTCCTTATTTTATTTAAAAAGCGAACCAGCCGTATTGATAGATTCCAGTATTGCAGAGGACCCTTTGATTGATATGGATTTCCTGCAGAATTAAAAACCAGGCCTTATTGGCGCCAAGACTAATGTAAACTGGAATGATAATATGGGAAACAGGCAAAATTGTTGGTATATGCAAGCCTTCATCTGTTATTCATGGTGAATATGAGGCTTCGTAATGTATTGAAATAAATTTTATTTCCTACCTTTTCAATCCGTAGCATTAAGCCAGTTTTAATACGAAGTGTATGTTGGAGGGGGTTGCGAGAAATTCGCTTTCAAGATATATAAGGGTACAACTTAAAGAACATAAAACCAAACGTTATGACCGAACCAACCGTACAATCCCATAAGCGACTTCTTTCACTTGATTTTTATAGAGGCTTGACCATGTTTTTGCTTATAGCCGAGTTTTCACATCTTTTTACATATATGGTGGCTCCTGAGCTTGAAGGTTCTATAATCCATACGATTGGGGAACAATTTCATCATGTAAAATGGGAAGGAATGCGTTTTTGGGATTTGATCCAACCGTTTTTTATGTTCATTGTTGGGGTAGCTATGCCATTGTCTTTTTACAAGAGAATTGGAAGGGGCGATACCTACAATCAGGTCTTTAAGCATGCTTTACAAAGGGCATTTCTTATGTTGGTTCTCGGTTGGGCACTATATTGTATTGATCCTGGAAAAATAGTGTTTCGCTTTCAAAATGTACTTGCACAGCTTTCGGTAACCTATATTTTGGCCTTTCTGATCATGAGAAAGCCAACTGTAGTTCAGATAGGTTTTTCGGTAGTATTGATTCTGATCACAGAAGGTCTACAGATTTTTTCCTGTTGAAGGATTTAACCAAGCATTTCTACCGGGTGAAAACTTTGGGGCTTGGTTCAATATTCTTATATCAGGAGAGGAAGATGGCGGTCATTGGGCCATGTTCAATGCCATCCCCACGGCGGCACACACTATTTGGGGCGTATTGGCGGGCCGATTGTTGATGAGTAAGCAATCAAATAAGAAAAAGATGCAGACCTTGATCATCGGAGGGGTCATAGCGCTGATAATAGGATACGGGCTTAGCCCGATAACTCCGATTATTAAACGCATTTCTACCAGTACTTTTGTATTTGCCAGTGGAGGATGGTCGATTCTGGCACTCGCCTTATGCTATTGGTTAATAGATATTAAAAAGTATCAAAAAGGGGTTCTTTTTTTCGCGATTGTGGGCATGAATCCTTTATTTATCTATCTCTTTGCCCATGTTGGTGGGGCAGATCTTATAAGAAAAATCGTTCTCCCATTTTCGAATGCCATTTTTGGATGGATGGGCGAGTTGAATGCTATGCTTTTATTAAGCGCTATTGTACTTTTCTTTTTATGGTATCTCTGCTATTGGTTGTATAAAAAGAATATATTGATAAAAATTTGATGTAGAGTAGATTCAAAGCACAAGGGACCATCAAGATACAGATGGGACCATATAACCGG
>JAHHKH010000132.1 GCA_018679695.1 Maribacter sp. | reverse complement strand
TATCTAAAAAAATCAAAAGGGAATATTCTCAATATAGGCTCCAAAGTGGCTTTGACAGGACAAGGCAGAACATCGGGCTATGCCGCTTCTAAAGGCGGGGTTTTGGGATTGACAAGGGAATGGGCCGTTGACCTGATAAAATACGGTATTCGCTCAAACGCCATAATCATTGCTGAAAGTTGGACCCCTGCCTATGAGTCCTGGATCAAATCTTTGGAAGAAAGTGAGGAAAAATTAAAATCCATAGTTAAGAAAATACCCCTTGAAAAAAGAATGACCACGCCCCAGGAAATTGCCAATGTCTGCCTTTTTACAATCTCAGAACGATCTTCACACACAACTGGGCAGTTTATTTTTGTTGATGGTGGTTATGTGCATCTTGATAGATCCTTATTGACCGAATAATAAAACACCCAACGACCAAGCAAATATGGAAAACACAAACAAAATACCGGTAGTTGCCAAGCAGGTATTACTGCCCTTTATATTGATAACTTCTTTATTCGCCTTATGGGGATTTGCCAATGATATCACCAACCCCATGGTTTCCGCGTTTAAAAAGATATTGGAATTGAACAATACCCAAGCTTCTTGGGTACAAATGGCTTTTTATGGAGGTTATTTTACCATGGCCTTCCCAGCAGCAATGTTCGTTAAAAAGTATACCTATAAGAAGGGAATACTGTTGGGGCTTATCTTGTATGCAACTGGAGCATTATTGTTCTATCCTGCTGCAGCCTACGAGGCATTCGGTTTTTTCCTAGCTGCATTATACATATTGACCTTCGGTTTGGCTTTTTTGGAAACTACCGCAAATCCCTTTGTACTCTCAATGGGTCATGAGGAGACCGCGACAAGAAGACTGAATTTAGCCCAGGCATTTAATCCAATTGGTGCATTGACAGGTTTGTTTGTCGCACAAACATTTATTTTGGGGTCATTACAATCCGATGACATTGATGCCCAAGGCAATGTAATCTACGATACCCTTTCCGAATCGGCCAAAACAGCTGTAAGGGTTTCCGACCTTATGGTAGTTCGAAATCCGTATGTAATTCTTGGATTATTTGTGCTGTTTATGTTTTTACTCATCGCAATCGTGAAAATGCCAGAAAAAAAAGAAACTGAAGGTGGTTCGGTGACGCATGCGGTAAAACGACTTTTTAAAAGCAAGAAGTTTATCGAAGGCGTATTGGCCCAAATGTTCTATGTGGGTGCGCAGATTATGTGTTGGACCTATATCTATCAATATGCGGAAACCTTGGGAATAGATAACAGAAGTGCGGTAACCTACGCATATTGGGCCTTGATTTTATTTTTGATAGGACGGTGGATTGGCACTTATTTATTAAAGTTCATAAGTTCTGGTAAACTGCTGATGTATTTTGCGATTGGGGCTATGATCTTTACCCTTGGGGCCATTTTTATTGAGGGTATGACAGGATTGTATTCCTTGGTAGGTATTTCATTATGTATGTCCTTGATGTTCCCAACAATTTATGGAATTGCTTTACAAGGTGTTGGGGAAGATGCCAAATTTGGAGCTGCATTTCTGGTTATGGCCATTGTAGGGGGTGCTATCATGCCAGTACTGCAAGGTTCTATACTGGACTTCGGAGGTTCCGGTTACGCTGATATCGAGATACTTGGTGTTCCTGAAGTTAATTTTTCATTTGTGTTGCCGTTATTGTGCTTTCTTGTAGTTGCTGTATATGGTTTCAGGACATATAAAATTCACAATAAATAAAGGCTGTTTTATCATGGAAAGGAAAAGATTATGTTTTTCGTGCGATCTAAAGGACGATCCAGAGCTAATTGCGGAATACAAAAAATACCATACTCCTGCGAATACTTGGCCGGAGATTACAAAAAGCATTAAGGACCCGGGAATTTTGGACATGCAAATTTACCTAACGGGCAACCGTATGTTCATGATCATGGAAGTCGACGATACCTTTGACCCTATAAAAAAGACTGAAATGGATGCCAACAATCCAAAAGTTCAGGAATGGGAACGATTAATGTGGAAATACCAACAAGCACTGCAATGGGCCAAGGAAGGTGAAAAATGGATTGAATTGGAGCAAATATTTCAACATTAAAAATTAGACCAAAAACCAAATTCAAAAAAATCATTGGAAAAACAGCACTATAGAAGTCAGTTATGGCCTTATTCCGTTTCGAGACTATAGCTTTCGGTAATATCCAAAGGGTCGTTAAGTTCTTCCTGCAATTTTAATAGCGCTTTGAACAAGGAATCAATTTTGCCCTTGTACTTGGATTCCATTGCTATATCATTTATTTCCTCAGGGTCATTTTCCATATCGAACAACAACACTTTTTTTAATTTAGGATAGACCATTAATTTAAAGCCATCTTTACGAATCATCCTTTGCGTGTTAACATATCCTCCATAAATGGCATCATAGTAACTATCTGTGCGTTTGCCATCAATAAAACCCAATACACTATTGAAGTAAACATAGCTCGGCTTTTCAATCCCGGCCAATTCCAAACTCGTGGCCATGGCATCCTGTAAATAAATATCGGCGGGGATTTTTTTGCCTTTCGGTACAT
>JAHHKH010000110.1 GCA_018679695.1 Maribacter sp. | reverse complement strand
TAGGTGCCGATAAATATCCTGATATTTTGAATATAAGCTATTCAAATACCGATGTAATTGGACATACATTTGGACCGCAATCAGTTGAAATGGAAGATATTTATTTGCGCCTGGACCAAAACCTTGGAGAACTTTTCGCTGCCCTTGATGCTAAAGTGGGCAAGGAGAATTACGTGCTCTTCTTAACTTCTGACCATGCAGCTATCCCAGTGGTTTCTTACCTAAGGGATAATAAACTTGATGGTGATATCGCAAGGATAAATCAGTACCACAGTAAACTAAACGCCTTTTTAGTAAAAAAATATGGCGAAGGTACCTGGATCGATAATTTTGACGGCAACCACGTTTACCTGAACAAAAGCACAGTAGATGAAAAAAGATTGCTTTTTTCGGTTATTCAGCAGGAAGTCGCCGACTTTTTAATGACCCAAAAAGGGGTTTATTTGGCGCTCACAGCGCGGGACCTCAGAACCCAAACCTATGAAGAAGGGCTAAGGAAAACCATGCAAAACGGTTACTATCCCAAAAGATCAGGTGATGTTTTACTTGCCTATGATTCCGGGACCATCATAAATCACAATTCACGGATGCCTGTTGAAAAGGTAAAAGGCACTGTACATGGTTCCGGATACAGTTATGATACCCACGTTCCGCTACTGTGGATGGGGTCAGGAATTCCAAAGGGAGAGTCGGTTCGCAGTGTAAATCCCATAGACATTACCCCAAGTTTGGCAATGTTCTTGAACCTGCGACTGGCAAGTGCAGTTCAAGGGAAACCTTTAAATGAATTATTTGACTAAATCAAAACAGTATCAGGGATTCTATTTAGTTCTCGAACGATTCAATATTTCCTTTTTAAATTTAGTGTCATCGGAAATGATGTCGAAAAACCCTTTAATATATGCCATGCATTGTTCATATTCCTTTGGGTTTTCAAAGTAATTCTCATAAGTAGCAATAACTTCCAATAATTTTGGTTTGTTTTCCAAAAATTGCCTTCTAACGTTATGCATTACTTCATTGTCCCTTTTGAACCCCCTGTACATTCTTTGCGTAACTTCTGTAATCGGCAATACATCACTGCCTACCTTTGAAACTTCGGAATAGCTAGTATTGCATAAACCTGACATATCAAAATCATAAGGGACGGGCACGGTCACTTTATTCACAAACAATAACTTTTCATTATGCCTATAGGCTGTTGAAAAATCGGTATTCCCGATCATAAACTGAAAAAAGGCATTTTGTACCGAACATAGCGCATCTTGTTGCATTGGATGAACATCCCTTTTTAAAACATTCCCACCGTACCGCTTCGCAACTTTCTTGATATCCTCAATAAAAAAACCCTTAATTCTATGTTCTCTGACCTTCTTTCCTTTGGGCTCGGAAAGCTCAATATCCAAAAGCCTCGTTTTATAATGGTAAGGGGAAATTACCTCATATAACTTATAGGCCAAGAATTCCTTTAACAAATAATCATCAGCTGCCTTTTCAGTATGACAGGGTAATACCAGCTTTAGTTCTTTATTTCCCTTAAATAGAGTGCCTTTTGTGTCTTCTTTTTTCAGTTTTATTTTTAGAGGGGCAAAATAACAGTTCTTTAACCTACTTTTTCCCCTGGCACGTACGCTAACCGGGAGGTTTATCCATTCATCGCCTTCTTTTTGATAGCTCAAATCCTTATCTAAATAAGTGCTGTCATTTGTACTTTTTCTGATTACCTTGTTTGCATACTGCATCTTAACGTGCAGAATGGCGTCGCTAGAGAATAGCTTTGATACCTTGCCAATTTCTTTGTCTTCCTTATTTTCCTGGGCAAAACAAGATAAGGTGCCCAATAAACAAAAGAGAAGTAGTTTGATTATTATTTGATTATTACCCATAATCGGTTAACTTTATCTGTAATGTATTAAATTTCTAGTTATTAAGCTATATCTAACCACATTAAATTACAGAACCCTAATCGTGATCATTGTATCGGTATTATCGGTTTTTCTGTGCTATCAATACCAGATATTTTACAATGTAGATCTGACTTTATTAAGTATTGCCATAATATTTCCACTGGTTTTTACGATTCGAGGTTCTTTTAGGAGAAGGGAAAAAGCCCTAGAGCACCTTAGCCAATATAGGAGTGCCATGAAAACGCTGTACTATTTTATAAACGCCAGCAATTTAACGATAGAAGAAAAAGACCATTTGGAAACAATGTTAGAGACCGTAGGCGACAAAACTTTGGAACGTCTTCAAAATCAAAATGAAGAAATTAAAGATCTGGATGATGAAATAGAAAAGGTGTATGATTTTGTTCTTTCAAAAAACGAAATCATATCCAAGAGATTAAAAGATAGAATTTTCAAGTACATGAACAACCTGCATGAGTCAATTGACAATCTTCATGCTATTCACGTCCACAGAACTCCCATAAGCTTAAAGGCTTATTGTAAAGTATTTATCTATATTTTCCCCATGATCTATGCTCCTACGATAATTTATAATATTGGACTAAGCAGTAATCATGCAGCTGTCTATTTTGTGGTGATTTTAACGGAATTCATACTTATATCCCTTTACAATATACAGGACCATTTGGAATATCCATTTGATGATAAGGGCGTTGATGACATAAAATTGGATCATTTTAAGATTAAAAGAAAATAACAGTCATGAACAACATTAAAAAAACCGCCCCAACCATAAATGTCGGGGCGGTTCCTAACTAAATAACCAACCAAAAAACTCTTCTATTTTCTACTCCGCTTTACCTTCATCACAGGATTCGAAATCTTTTTCCTTTTCTTTTCAGACGAACCTTTGTCTGTTTTTAAGTACTGAATATATCCCCTTCCTTTAAATTCGTACACGGTTTCACTACCGGGGTGATATAACTCAATAGTACTATCATTAATAACGTAGAGTTCAAAATAATCATTGCCCATAAAATCGTAGGAGAGTGTTAAAGTTTTAAGCGTTTCATCGTTTTCTACATCAAAAATGGTATAATCCCCTTCGAAATCCCACTGAAGTCTGTTTATTGATGTCCCTCCCTGATCAATGGACGATCTAAAGAAATCCCCTTCATTACCAGATAGAAATTGCAGGAAATTCTCATCATCGAAATCATTCAATGCACCTTCTTCGCTTGTGAAGGTTTTCTCCCAGGCGTCATATTCCTGCAAGAAATAATTAATGTTATCATAGAACACCATATCAAAGTCGAACCTATTAAGCTGATATCCTTTCAGAAAATAGGACGTATCTGTGGAGGCATCATAGAGTTCCAAAGTATTCCCATTCAATGCAAATACATCTAAAAGCCACAAACCATCAACATCATGATCTATTTCAACAGCTGCTGGGAGAACATCGAAGTAACCAACCTCAATACCAAAACCATTTCCGGTTTTACCCAAACCCACCATATTATTGTTGGCATAAATCCGACCATTATCAAAAGATATTGTGAAAGCACGTTGTAAGAAAGGAACCTCCCCATTTCCTCGCGTTGCATTAATATCAACATACCATAGGTCATACGATTGTAGGGCCTGGGCTGTATTGAACCCTGACTCCCCAATAAATTCATCTTCCAGAATAACTTCGGTATAACAAGAGGTCATCAATGTGCCTATCAGTAGAAATCCTATGAGTAGTTTTAGCGCTTTCATATTTTATTGTTTTATTGTTTCATGTAATTGTCAGATGTAATTGATGTGTTTACATACGGTAAATGTAAAACAAGCACCATGCCATTAATTTCAATCCATTGATTATCAGTTGATAACGTGTTGTTTTATTTTATTTACATTTGGTGCGATTAATATTATCAAATGAACAAGGACTTGCGATTTGCAGTATTGGGCGGGGGAAGTTGGGCCACGGCCATCGTAAAAATGCTCAGTGAAAACCTGCAGAAAATTACATGGTATATGCGCAATGAAGATGCAGTAGTACATATAAGGGATCAAAAGCATAATCCCAATTACTTGAGCTCTGTAGAATTCGATACCAAGCAATTGGAATTGACCACCGTTCTTGACCATGCAGTTGAAAACAATGAGGTTCTAATATTCGCAATCCCATCAGCTTTTCTTGAGTCTGAATTAAAAAAATTATCCGTTCCCTTAAAGGATAAGATTATATTCTCGGCCATTAAGGGTATTGTACCCGAAACAGGTTTGATTGTTGGGGAACATTTTCATGACATATATAAAATTCCATTTGAGAATATCGGGGTAATTACCGGTCCTTGCCATGCAGAGGAAGTTGCATTGGAACGCCTTTCGTATCTCACCATTGCCTGTGCCGATCAAAAAAAAGCCCTATTGATAGCTGACACCTTGAAGAGTGACTATATAAAGACTAAGATTTCAGATGACATCATAGGTACGGAATACGCCGCCATGCTGAAGAATATTTATGCCATTGCCGCAGGAATCTATCATGGATTGGGATACGGTGACAATTTTCAAAGTGTGCTAATGAGTAATAGTATCCGCGAAATGAAACGCTATATAAGACGTGTACACAAAATGAAGCGAAACATCAATAATTCTGCCTATTTAGGGGATTTATTGGTTACCGGTTATTCGACATTCAGTCGAAACCGAATGTTCGGGAACATGATCGGCAAAGGATACAGGGTAAAAAGTGCAATGATGGAAATGAGTATGGTAGCAGAAGGTTATTATGCCACAGAAAGTGCTTATAAGCTTAAATCGAAATTCAAAAGAAAGGTGCGAACACCGATTATAGATGCGGTATATGATGTGCTTTATCTGGGCAAGAATGCCAAAAAGACCTTTGCCGAATTGACCGATAAAATAGATTAATCCCTTCTGTTGGTTTCGCTAACCTCTCTAGTCTAGAAGCGTTGATCGTTGTTCAATTTCTATCAATAGTGAAGCTGGAATGCGATTCAATTTGACTGTTCAATTCTTTTTTCCAGTCTGCAATTTGGGTATCATTTACTTTATAAACTTCTTTAAACTCGGCTAAAATGGGATCCATTAATTTCCTTACACCATCAATATCAAAATAAAGGCGTCCTGTTCGTCTGATAAAGAAATCCATTGGATTTTGAACCATTTCATATTCTATCCCAAACTGAAGTTCTGCCAAGGCCATTCGAACCTCTTTATCCTTTATCTTCCTTTTGGAATAATACCCTAAAATGGTTTCGGTCTGAATCCCATAATTGGTGACCAAAAACCAAGCATTGTACTTCGTAAAACCATCATCCTTGATCTGATCGTATATATCGTTGATGTACTTTTTTACATCCTTATACTTCTTGAATTCACTTCCACACAATGGAATTTCTTCTGTTATGCAACCCTTTATTTCAATTTTATGATCTTCGTTCATTTTTTTAGCGATACGGTCTACAACCCGTTCTGCCATTTTACGATAGCCTGTTAGTTTTCCCCCGGCCATACTTATCAATCCTGAATCTGAAACAAAAATTTCATCTTTCCTTGAAAGTTCCGAGGCAGATTTCCCTTCTTCATGGATCAATGGACGTAAGCCAGCCCAAGAGGAAACGATATCCTCCATTTCGAGGTTTATCTTGGGGAACATGTTATTCACTGCTGATATTAAGTAGATAGCATCTGCCAAATCAACTTCTACATGGTCTTTGTCCTTCTCATAATTCGTGTCGGTAGTTCCAATATAGGTTACTTTTCCACGGGGTATTGCGAACATCATACGCCCGTCTGGAATATCAAAATAGACAGAATGCCTTACTGGTAGTTTCTCATGTGGAAAAACCAAATGCACGCCTTTGGTCAAATGCAACCGTTTTCCTTTTTTGGAATTATTCACACTACGGAGTTCATCTACCCAGGGTCCTGCCGCGCTTATTACATATTTTGATTTAATCTCAAACCCTTCACCCGACAGCATATCTTTGACAACTACCCCCGCTACTTTTTCTTCGTCATAGATAAAATCGGTAACCTCAGCATAATTC
>JAHHKH010000108.1 GCA_018679695.1 Maribacter sp. | reverse complement strand
TGTACTCGAGGTGGGAATCGAACCCACACTCCAAAGGAACTGGATTTTGAATCCAGCGCGTCTACCAGTTCCGCCACTCGAGCATAATTTAGTAGTTATCTATTTTTCATTTCTAAGCTCTCTGAGTTTTTCCTTGCCAACTCCAGATTTCCAATACTTTTCTCTTTTTCGAGCTTCAACCCTATTTTCAAATCCCTCGACAAAATTCAATTTGAAGGGAACATATGGTTTTGTAGTTCTTTCTCTACCCATATTATGCCTTTCAAATCGTTCATTTACATTAATCGACATACCAACATAAATGTAGTTGTAATTTAAACTAGAAATAGCATAAACCCAAACCATTCTCAATATTTCATCAAGCGCGCCTGCCTGTCGGCAGACAGGTCTACCAGTTCCGCCACTCGAGCAGTTAAAAATAGGAATGCAAAACTATAAAATATTTTCTTTTTACTATCAAAAAATAACAACATTTATCCTTTAGCAACCAAATAAATTTCTAAATTTGCACCTCCTTTAACAAAAAGGAGTTTAAGAATTTGAACAACAACACCTTAAGCATGCCTTATCAAGTACCAGAACCAAAGATTTTCGCCTGTACCCAGAGTGCGGCTCTTGGAGAAAAAATAGCCGAATCTTATGGGACCGATTTAGGTAAAGTACACATTTCTAAATACAGCGATGGGGAGTTTCAACCTTCCTTTGAGGAATCTGTTCGCGGGGCACGTATTTTCATTATTGGATCTACCAATCCCGGCTCCGAAAATTTAATGGAAATGTTGTTGATGTTGGATGCCGCCAAGAGAGCCTCTGCAAGACATATAACCGCCGTAATTCCTTATTTTGGATGGGCAAGACAGGATAGAAAAGACAAACCGAGGGTGCCGATAGCTGCAAAATTAATTGCAAAAATGTTGGAAGCCGCTGGTGCAACGCGAATAATCACGATGGATTTGCATGCCGATCAAATTCAAGGTTTTTTCGAAAAACCTGTGGATCATTTGTTCGCATCAACTTTGTTCCTTCCCTATTTGAAGGAGCTAAACCTAGATAATCTGACCATTGCCTCACCCGACATGGGAGGTTCAAAACGGGCTTATGCCTACTCCAAAGCTTTGGGAAGCGATGTTGTCATTTGTTACAAACAAAGAGCTAAAGCCAATGTAATCTCCCATATGGAACTCATTGGTGATGTTACAGGTAAAAATGTGGTATTGATAGATGATATGGTAGATACGGCCGGAACATTGACCAAAGCCGCAGATCTGATGATGGAACGCGGGGCATTGAGTGTACGGGCCATTACCACCCACGGATTGTTATCGGGTAACGCCTATGAAAAAATTGAAAAATCGCAGCTGTTGGAATTGATCGTTACAGATTCGATACCTGCAGAAATAAAAAGTGACAAAGTAAGAGTACTGAGCTGTGCCGAATTGTTTGCTGACGTAATGCATAGGGTACATCATAATACATCAATAAGTTCAAAATTCCTGATGTAAAAACCAGATAGTATTAATTTTTAAATATAACAATGAAGTCAATTACAATTAAAGGATCAGAAAGAGAAAGCGTGGGCAAGAAGGCAACGAAGGCCCTACGTAATGCTGGAAAGGTACCTTGCGTAGTATACGGAGGAGAAAAACCATTACACTTTTCAGCGGATGAATTAGCATTCAAAAACTTGGTTTACACTTCGAACGCACATACTGTTGTGGTTGATTTGGAAAATGGTGACAAATTGGATGCCGTTATGCAAGACATACAGTTTCACCCTGTGACCGATAAAATCATGCATATTGATTTTTATCAACTTTTCAAAGACAAGGAACTTACTATGGATATCCCTGTTCGATTGAATGGTAGCTCCCCAGGGGTTAGAAATGGAGGTCGATTGTTATTTAGAAAAAGGAAGCTTACGGTTAGAGCCTTGCCGGACAACCTTATCGATTTCTTCGATGTGGATATCTCTAAATTAAAGATCGGTGATAATATTTCCGTAGAGTCATTAATAAGTGATGATTTTACCATCTTACACCCGGACAGCACTGTAGTGGTACAGGTTAAAACTGCTCGAGCGGCCGTTGAGGTTGAGGAAGAAGAAGAAGAAGAAGGAGTTGAAGGCGTTGAAGGAGTTGAAGGAGCTGCAGAAGGTGCAGAAGGTGCAGAAACACCAGCTACTGAGACTCCAGCCGAAAGCTAGGAATAGTTCAGATACAATGATCAAACAAAAGCATCCTGAGTATTCGGGATGCTTTTGTATTTTTATGGAAATGCCAAAATCAATATGTGTCGATTTTTAAAGTTCCTTTTTGGTAGCACTAAAACATTTTTAGAAGAAAAAGACCCCATGAAGAAATTTTTGATTGTAGGACTCGGGAATGTGGGTAGTGAATATGCCGAAACACGGCATAATATCGGTTTTAAGATTTTGGACGAATTGGCAAATGACAAAGGGTTCACTTTTGAAACCGCCAAGCTTGGTGATGTGGGCACTTTTAAAATAAAAGGAAGAAGTGTACTTTGTCTTAAACCTTCGACATTCATGAACAGAAGCGGAAAAGCTCTAAAATATTGGATGGATAAAGAGAAGATTCCCCTGGAAAACCTTTTGGTGGTGACCGATGATATTAATCTTGGTTTCGGTACCATTAGGCTTAAGACCAAAGGAAGCGACGGTGGCCATAATGGATTGAAGGACATTCAACTATTCTTGAACTCTACCACCTACAACAGATTCCGTTTCGGAGTAGGAGATGAATTTGGAAAGGGAAGGCAGGTTGATTATGTTCTTGGCAAATGGAATGAAGAGGAAAGAAAAGCGCTGCCCGAGCGACTTGAAAAAGCCTCTCAATTGATATGCTCCTTTGTTCTATCGGGTGTAAAGATCACGATGAATCAATTCAATGGTACCTAAAATCAAAGTGCTTTAAATGAATATATTCCAGAATCCGAAGTATTGCCTTCACTATCTTTTGTAATTACCTTCCAGTAATAGGTGGTATTCGCCGTTACGCTCACCGCCTCG
>JAHHKH010000070.1 GCA_018679695.1 Maribacter sp. | reverse complement strand
ATTTTGGGTCGCGCTATGTGCAAATGATACCCAATCAAAAAGTAGCCGTTCTTTCTGGCGAACCTACTTCTACCTTGCGATTTGGTGAGATCTGGCATTTTTTTGAACAACAACTCAACCATCCAATATCCGTAATTGATTCCGATTATATGGATCGGGTGGACTTTTCAAAATATGATGTGCTTATTTTACCAGGTGGATATGGTTATAAAAATTTCTTTGACAACAAAAAACTTAGCGAGTTAAAGGATTGGGTTTCCGAGGGAGGTAAGTTAATCGCCATGGGCGGAGCCATAAAAGGCCTTACAGGGGAAAATGGTTTTGGGATCAAACCCAAGGAAATGGTCAAGGATTCTTCCAAAAATCTTCAGGTTTTTGATGAAACGCAGCGCGAATCGATCAAGAGGTCGATTTCCGGGGCCATTTTCAGGACCAAGGTTGATAAAACCCATCCGTTGGCTTATGGATATTCGGATACCTACTTTTCCTTGAAATTAGGTTCTGATGCCTATGCGTATTTAGACCATGGGTCTGTTGTTTATTTAGAGAAAGGCAACAATGTTCCCGTAGCCGGTTTTGCGGGTAGTGAAGCCCAGAAGAAGATAACCAATACCTTGGTTTTCGGCGTGGAAAACCACGGTTCGGGAAAAGTGATTTATATGGTTGATAATCCGCTCTTTAGGGGTTTTTGGGAAAATGGAAAGTTATTTTTCGCCAATGCCCTGTTTATGGTAAAGTAAACAGATGGATAATAGATTGTTTTATCAAATCAATACAACATAAAAGAGACGACAATAATTCCAAAAACAGCTATTGGAACTATGAATATCATGTATAAAAAGGAAATTATACTGGCTTTAAAAAATGCGCCGATCCAACCGCTTTTATAAAAATTGCGCAATGCTAATAATAAATATACCACGAACGAAAAGAAGAAAAGCACTTCTATCCATATAGGTAAATCGACCAACGTATTCGTTAAGATCAACAAGCAGAAAGAAGTAAACAGAAAGGTGAAAAAATAGAAACTGAATACCATGTGATGGGCGAAAGTAGCCCGCCTCCAATAAAAAATCTTCAATAAGAAGGCAAACAAGGGTAGCATAAAAAACATAGCGATGGGAATCGTATCATACAAGGTGTTGATAATGCCCCCTCCTTTCTGCTCATAGAATTTAAGCATTTGTTCGAAGAATCTTCGCTCAAAGGCCCCTGCATCCTCCCCCATACCCATGGCCTTTAACTTACTTTCAAGCGGGGCATCAATGGCGATCAATGAATCCAGGGTCTTTCGTTGAAATGTGAAGGAAACGTTGGGTGCCTCCTGTTCCACTGAGATCAACGAATCGATCTTCGATAGCTCTTCATCGGATATGCCGGTAAGTGCTTGATTGTCCTTGAGTGTTTTTTTAGCCAAATCAAGATTCAGGGAATCTTTTTGCAATTGCAACGAATCTATGGTGAATTCACTGTCGAAACCCTTTTCCAATGCCTGTGATACCTCATTGTCCGCTTTGCGTACATTAAATGAACCAATAAAGAAAAATACCACCGAAATAAATAAATAGAATTGTGCAGGATGCAAGTATTTAAGACGCTTCCCATCTACAAAACGCCGTGCCAACACACCTGGTTTGAGCATCAGGGTACCAAAACTCCGAAAAAACCGTGCGTCGATAGAAAAGTAATTCTCAATGGTATTGCTGAACAAAACCCCAAAAGTGAGATTATCTGCCGCTTCCTGACCACAATACGGACAATACTCAAAGGAATCATCAAAAGACTTTTCACAATTTTTACATTGATTGGTTGAAGACATTGTAAATGATTTATTTAAATATACTGATTATCGTAGTACGCAACGTAATAAATTATTATTGGTCTTTATTAAGCCTACAGTTGTTTTCAAAACACTCTCATCAGCGTATAAAACTACTATTTTCAGTGATGAATAAAAAGCTTTTTTTAAGCGGCTTCATTCATATATTCCGAAATTTGGATTCAATTTTCAAACTATTCGGGAAATCAATTTACCCTTCTTATAAAGCCAAATTAAAACCCATGAGGATTATTCTTTAAATAGGAAAGACCCTACCCCGATGGACATAACTCCTATTAAAATTCCTAATTTTAGTATCTTACGGATATCGATAAACCCAGAATATGAAACATTACGCCTCATCGTTAAAACCAATACCCCGATTTTTACTGCTTTTACTACTTATACTAGGTTGTAAGAATACAACGGAGCTGACCCATTCAATCAAAATTAATGGTCTAAAGGAATCGGTGGAAGTAATACGGGACGAAGTTGGGATCAATCATATCTATGCCGACAATCAACACGACCTTTTTTTCGCGCAGGGATATTGTGCCGCTAAGGATAGACTTTTTCAATTTGAGATCTGGCGACGTCAAGCTACAGGAACAGTATCCGAAATTCTAGGAAAACGAGAACTAAAGCGCGATATAGGAACTCGGCTTTTTAAGTTCAGAGGTGATATGAATACCGAAATGAAGCATTACCATCCTGATGGCATTGAGATTCTTACCGCTTATAAGAATGGGGTAAATGCCTATATCGAAGAGGTTCTACAAAATCCTGAGTTACTACCAGTTACTTTCAAAGCGTTGAATATTTTGCCCCAAAAGTGGACAACCGAGGTAATCATTTCCCGACATCAAGGGCTTTTAGGTAATATTACGGAAGAACTTGATATTGGTAGGGCAGTAGCTAAAGTTGGGGCCCAAAAAGTGAAGGAGTATCTCTGGTTTCATCCAAAAGACCCTAACATTAATTTGGATCCTGCCATAAATGGCGATCTTTTATCAGGCGATATCCTTGAATTATACAATGCATACCGGAAACCTTTAAAATTTCAACCGGAGGATATTGTGCCTAAATATAGGGTATCCAAGACCGAAGAAGCCATTATCAATAGTACTGCCGCTTTTGAAAATCCCAAAAAGGATAAACTTTTTGTTGGCAGCAATAATTGGGTTACCTCCCCCGATTTGTCCGAAAACGGACATAGCTATATGGCAAATGACCCACATAGGAGACTGGCAGTTCCATCACTTCGATATTATGTGCATTTATCTGCTCCAGGATGGAATGTAATCGGTGGAGGGGAACCTGAAATTCCAGGGATATCCATTGGGCATAATGAATATGGTGCATGGGGCTTGACAGTTTTCGAAACCGATGGGGAGGACTTATATGTTTACGATCTTAATCCCAAGAATCCGAACCAATATAAATACAATGGAGAATGGGAAGAGTTAAAGGTCATCAAAGAAAAAATTGTCGTAAAAGATAGTGCGAATGTAGAAGTAACGCTAAAATATACCAGGCATGGTCCGGTTACTTTTGTGGATTTAACCAATAACAAGGCTTATGCAGTTAGATGTGCTTGGATGGAACCAGGGGGTTCCCCCTATTTAGCATCCCTGAGGATGAATCAAGCCAAAAATTGGGAAGAATTCAAGGAAGCCTGTAACTACAGCCATATCCCCGGGGAGAATATGATTTGGGCAGATTCCAATGGAAATATTGGATGGCAAGCTGTAGGGATTGCCCCGATACGAAGAAATTTCAGTGGTTTGGTTCCTGTACCAGGAGATGGACGTTATGAATGGGATGGCTATCTTCCCATCATTCAAAAACCCAGTTTATATAATCCTGCCAAGGGATTCATCGCCACTGCCAATCAAAACGTAACTCCCGAAGATTACACTGAATGGGATGCCATCGGATTTGGATGGTCGGATCCCTATCGCGGTATGCGGATCAATGAGGTTCTTGGTGCAGGTAATAAATTGAATATGGAAGATATGAAGCAGTTGCAGACGGATTATCTTTCTATTCCTGCCAGAACACTCGTACCTCTTGTGAAAAATCTAAATACGTCCAATACATTATCAAACATGGCCAAGGATCAATTTAAAGATTGGGATTTTAAACTTGACAAAAACTCCATAGCAGCGGCCATATATGTTGCTTGGGAAAATGAATTACAGCGCAAACTACTTGACTATTTACCAGATTCAGATGCTGAAATACTAGTCGAGTATGTACAGATGGCCAAATTAATCGAATGGATTCTGAATCCTGAAAAAAAGTTCGGGAATAATCCAATTAAAAAAAGGGATGAATACCTCTTAGGAACTTTTGAATCGGCAGTAGCGGGACTTCAGGACAAATATGGTTCTGATATGAATTCATGGAAATATGGGCAAGCTAATTATAAGCATGTACAAATAAAACATCCGTTAGGACAAGTAGTCAATGCCGAATTAAGTACCCAGTTCAACACGGCAAAAAGACCAAGAGGTGGTAATCAACATACGCCCGGCTCTACAGGAAGCAACAATGGACAAACCTCTGGCGCCACTTTCAGGATCATTGTAGACGTTAACGATTGGGATAATTCTGTAGGTTCCAATCCACCAGGACAATCAGGGAATCCGGAAAGCCCCTTTTACAAGAATTTGTACGATCAATGGGTGAATGACGAGTACTTTCCGGTTTATTTCACAAAAACCAAAATAGACTCGGTAAAAAGTGAAAAAGTACTTCTAGTGCCGAAGTAAAGGACGGAAACACCTTTTGAAGCAAAACCCATTCCTATTTCAAAGCAACTTTAAGAACATAGTCATCGGCAGTAACATATAAGGTCTTTTCATCCTTGGAAAAGGCACAATTGGAGGTTGCCTCCCCCGTAAAAATTCGGGCAATGGGGATTGCGCTTTGATTGAATATCCAGAGCCCACCAGGACCTGTGGCAAAAAGATATCCTTTACTGTGCATTTTCATGCCATCAGGAAGGCCTTGTTGGCCTTGTTTACCTACTAGATGGGAAACATCAAAGAACAAGATCTTGTTGTTGACTTCACAGCCTGAGATAATATCGTATCGATACCAAACCGCATGCTCTGGATCTGACACGGCAACATATAACTGCTTTTCATCAACAGATAGCGCTATACCATTTGGCCTTGAAATTGAATCATCGATCAGACAAAGTTCCAAAGAAGTGTTTAAACAATAAACTCCTTGAAAATCCAATTCCTTGCTAGGATCTTTTACCCCTTCAAGAAGACCATAAGGGGGGTCTGTGAAATAGAGGTTTCCCTCCCTATCAAAGGTTCCATCATTTGGGCTATTGAGTTTTTTTCCTTTATAATTGTCGACCATGCTTGTAAAAACCGGTTTCGGATCATCGAAAGATGCTTTCATTTTAGCCACCCTACGGTCCCCGTGTTGCATTAATACAAGCTCGCCTTGTTCATTCAACAATAAGCCATTGGAACCAAGTTCCCCTTTCCTAGAACTACTACCCGTAAATCCGGACGGTCTCAAAAATTCGGAAATTTTACCCGCTGCATCTATCTTGTATATGATATTGTTGGGTATATCTGAAAACAAGAGGAATTTACCATCCTCTACCCAAAGTGGCCCTTCCGTCCAGCTAAATCCGCTGCCAATTTCCAACATTTCGGCATCCTTATCTATCAAAGCCAAAGCTTCATTATCCATTATTTCAATCGAAAATCGGTCTTGTTTGGCATTGCTATTACGGTCTACCAATTGTCGACATCCTATAAAGGTAACGCTGCATAAAATGAACAGGATTCTCATACTTTAAAAGATTTGGGTAATCACATATATAATGGCGATTGCGCTTACCCCAAAAATCAATGTCCCAAGGGTCTGTATCTGATTTCCCTGTTTTACATCCATGCCTGTAAGTTGTGTCAACACCCAAAAAAAACTATCATTCGCATGTGAAACAACCGTGGACCCGGCACCGATAGCCAGAACGGTCATGGTCCTAGAAAACGAATCGTCCAATCCAAGAGCAATCATCATCGGGGCAACAATCGAAGCAGTTGTTATCAAAGCAACTGTCGAGGAACCTTGTGTGGTCTTAAGACATGCAGCTAAAAGAAAAGGCAAAAAGAGCCCTATTTGAATATCAGTAAAAGCATTGGCAATAAAGTCTGCTATTCCTGAGTTTTGAAGCATGGCCCCAAAAATTCCTCCAGCTCCTGTAATTAATATTATAGGTGCCGCTATTCTCAAAGCATCTCCCAACCATCCCGTTGCAGAATACACTTTTTCATCCAGTTTTTTGGGCATCAATAAAGCCAGAATAACCCCTATTAAGAGTGCTATTACAGGTGATCCTAAAAATGTGATGATGGGATATATAATTGATTCTCCCATATTCATTCCTGGATAATCGGCAATGGATTTTGCCACTATTAAAATTATAGGGACCACTATTGACAATAGGGATATGAATAATTTAGGTTTGTGTAAGGTATCCTCAGTCTTTTCCAAATGGATTGGAATATGAATCCTTGAAGCTATTTTGGTCGAAAAAATATAGCAGGGTACTAAGGCCAACATACTTACTAACAAGCCCCATAGGATTACACTACCCAATTCTGCATCCAGTATACCCGCTGCGGCTATTGGCCCGGGAGTAGGTGGTACCATGACGTGTGTCGCCATAAGACCGAAAGCCAATGCGGCAGTCGTACCGGCATATGCTACTTTTGCCTTATCTGACAAGGCTTTATTCAACGAATTCATGATTATAAATGCACTATCCGCGAATACGGGTATCGACAGTAAATATCCAGTGGCCATCATTGCCAAATGAATAGACTTTTCACCTATTAGTTTTAATAATCGCGTGGCAATAACCATAGCACCTCCTGATTTCTCCAAAATTGTACCTATGGCGACGCCAAAAAAGATGATCAGGCCAATTTTGCCCATGATACTTCCAAAACCCAAATTTATGGAGTCAACTATTTGGGACACCTGCATCCCAGTAATAAAACCATAGCTAATAGCAGCAAAAAGCAATACGAAAAAAGGGTGGATCTTCCATTTTACGATACCCACCACGATTAATGCCAATGCTATTACCAATGCAATCAAATAAACCATAAGAATCTTTTTAAATTACCATTCCGCAAGACTACCATCCTTATTTCTCCAAATGGGATTAGACCAATCATGCCCTATTTTTTGTCCTTCCCTTAACCGCTCTTCATTTATTTCGATACCAAGACCCGATTTTGTATTTAAGGGTATATAACCATCCTCAACCGCAAAGACCTCGGGATTAGCCATATAATCCAATAAATCAAAACCTTTATTATAGTGTATACCAAGACTGCTTTCTTGGAGAAAGGCATTAGTACATGCAAAATCCAATTGTAATGCCGAGGCCAGGGAAATTGGTCCTAAAGGACAATGGGGTGCCAATGCAACATCATAAGCTTCGGCCATGGCGGCTATTCGGCGTACCTCCGAAATACCTCCCGCATGACTTAAATCCGGTTGGATAATATCAACTACTCCGCGGTGCAAAACCTCCTTAAAATCCCATCTTGAGTACATGCGCTCACCTGTTGCAATTGGAATATTGGTATACTTATAAATATGATCAAGTGACTCATTGTTCTCACTCAATACAGGCTCCTCGATAAACAATGGATTGTAGGGTTGTAACTCATCTATAAGGCGCTTGACCATACCTTTGTGAATACGACCGTGGAAATCCAAGCCTATATCCAATTCATCACCAAACTCTTCCCTTAAGATCCTGATATTATCTGATATTTTCTTCACTTTCTTTATGGAATCAATCCATTCAAAAGCTCCGGTGGCATTCATTTTAACTGCCTTATAGCCTTGCTTTACCTTTTGCCGGGCTTGTTCCAATACAACCTCAGGAAAATCCCCACCTATCCAGCAATACATTTTCATTTTTTTTCGAACAGCCCCTCCTAACAAATCATATACTGGGACTCCTAGATGCTTGCCTTTGATATCCCATAAAGCCTGGTCAATACCTGAAATTGCACTCATTAATATTGGTCCGCCCCTGTAAAATCCCCCTTTATATAACGTTTGCCAAATATCCTCTATGTCATTGGCAGATCGGTCAATAATAAATTTTGAAAGTTCATGTACACAAGCTTCAACCGTGGAAGCCTTACCCTCAATAACAGGTTCTCCCCAACCGAAAATCCCACCTTTGGTAGTAATCTTTAAAAAAAGCCACCTGGGGGGCACTTTGAACAACTCAATATTTTTGATAATTAGATCAGACATGGGAAATCAATGAAGATGAAATTGAAATATTCGGTTTACAACGTATTGAAAACACATTTTTTGTAACTGACTTTCCAAAGAAGATAATTTGGTACATGTGAAAAGGTTGGTTAATCAAATCCATGGATTTTTGCATTCCTGCAGACTTCCCTCTAAAATAATCAAATAATTCCGAATCTTGGGACAAAGCTTTTCATTGGAGTAAGGTAATTGCAAATCGTTGACTGTCCCTGACTATTGTACCCAAAATAGTAAATTCAAGTGGGGTTGCCATATACGAAAAAATGAAGACTTCCTATTTTAATGGTTCCCCGTAAAGATCAAAATCAGCAGCATCGATAATTTTAATATCGGTGAATTCTCCCTGTTTTAGATAAAATCTGGATGCATCGATAAGTACTTCATTATCTACGTCAGGAGAATCGAATTCCGTTCTGCCAACAAAATAGTTACCTTCTTTCCGATCTATAATGCAATTGTATATTTTCCCTATTTTCCCTTGGTTCAATTCCCATGAAATCTGTGATTGTAGTTCCATGATCTGATTGGCACGATCCTGCTTTACCTCCTCAGGTACATCATCAACTAAATTATAGGCATGGGTATTTTCCTCATGACTATAGGTAAAACAGCCTAAACGCTCGAACCGCATTTCGGCAACCCAATTTTTTAAGTTTTGAAAATGCGCTTCCGTTTCCCCGGGATAGCCCACTATCAAGGTGGTCCTTATTGCCATATTCGGGACATGCTTTCTAAATTCACGGATCAATTTGGTCGTTTTCTCTTGAGTTGTGCCACGCCGCATACTTTTCAAAATATCATCCGATATATGTTGCAATGGTATATCTAGATAATTACAGATCTTCGATTCATTGTTCATGACATCGAGTACATCCATTGGAAAACCGGTAGGAAAAGCATAATGTAACCGAATCCATTCTATCCCTTCAACTTTAACCAACTGGGTAAGCAATTGGGCCAAATTCCTTTTCTTATAAAGGTCTACCCCGTAGTATGTAAGGTCCTGGGCAATCAAAATCAATTCCTTGACCCCCTTCGCCGCTAATTTTTCAGATTCAGCAACCAATTCCTCAATTGGTTTACTCTTGTGTTTTCCACGCATTAAAGGAATTGCACAAAAGGAACAAGGTCTGTCACAACCTTCCGCAATCTTTAAATATGCATAATTTTTAGGAGTTGTAGTGAGCCTTTCCCCTATCAACTCGTGTTTATAATCCGCACCTAGCGCCTTTAGTAAACCGGGTAATTCGCTTGTTCCGAAATATTCATCAACATTCGGGATTTCTTTTTGTAAATCGGGCTTATAACGTTCACTTAGGCAGCCCGTAACAAAAACTTTATCAATCTTACCAGATTTTTTCTTTTCAACATATTCCAGAATGGTATTTACACTTTCTTCCTTTGCATTTGCAATAAACCCGCAAGTATTGATGACTACGACGTTTCCCTCTTGCTCATGTACTACTTCTTTGCCATTGGCATGTAATTGTCCCATGAGCACTTCCGAATCGTACACATTTTTTGAACAACCAAGGGTTACCACATTGATTTTGTTCTTTTTAAGGGATTTTGTTCTCATAGTCTATTTCTGGTGCTTACCACAGGCAGGTGCAAAAATACAATTTGGTATAGGAACTATGGTGATTTAAGACGATTTCTTAAGTTTTTACGTTAAGTCTGAAATAGATATTGTTATCAAACCACATATCTTAATCAATATGAAAACCAATTCACTCGTTTTTCTAGTCCTTATTGCTCTTTTTATCATGGGTTGCAGTAATGATTCAAACACCATTGAAAATGATAAAGCAGTACCTACCGGAATGTATTTTCCTCCCTTGGATGGAGAGATTTGGGAAACGGTTACAACAGCGCAATTGGAATGGAATACCAATAATGAGCAGGAATTGTATGACTATCTAGAATCCAACAATACCAAAGGCTTTATTATTCTTAAAAATGGAAGAATTGTAGTTGAAAAATACTTTAATGGTCATAATCAAACTGCAGATTGGACTTGGTTTTCAGCTGCCAAAAGTCTAACGGCAACATTCGTAGGCATTGCCCAAGATGAGGGTATCCTGGATATCAATAACAAAACATCAGATTATTTAGGTCCCAATTGGAGTAAATTAACCCCTGAAAAACAAGACTTGATAACTGTAAAGCACCATTTAACCATGACCACTGGACTTACCCCACATTTAGGTGATTTCGCTCCTTGGGTCTGCACTTTACCAATCTGTCTTGAATATACCTCGGATGCGGGCACAGCCTGGGCATATCACCAAGGTGCTTTTATGCTTCTTCAAGATATGATATCCCAAAGCTCTGGAATGTCTTTTCAAGAGTATTGCAGGACAAGGGTTTCGGATAAAATAGGAATGAGCGGCAGTTGGACAAGTAATTTGGGATTGAATATTTATAATAGTAATACACGAAGCATGGCCCGGTTTGGATTATTGATGCATAATAAAGGGGTATGGGACGGCTCAAGAATCGTGAGCGAATCCTACTTTAACGAAATGACCAATACTTCACAGGATATAAATAAATCATACGGGTACCTGTGGTGGCTGAATGGTAAAGATAACATTGTGGGTACCAACTCAACTGAAGTGTTACCAGGTCCGCTTGTGCCAAATGCACCTAGTGATATGTATGCTGCCTTGGGAGCCAATGACCAAAAAATCTATGTTGTACCCAGTAAAGACCTTGTCATTATTCGCTGTGGGGAGAGTGCTGGGGAAATGCAATTGGGCC
>JAHHKH010000054.1 GCA_018679695.1 Maribacter sp. | reverse complement strand
ATCCTATACATAGGGCAATCCCAAAGCAAGGGATTCCCAAGGGCTATGATCCTGAGGCCAAGCTCCAGGAGTTAGGCATTGAATTAAACACCCCATCGCTTCCTGTAGCCAATTATGTGAATGCAGTTCGCGCCGGGAATCTGGTTTTTCTGGCCGGTAAAGGACCCCGAAAGACCAATGGGGAGAATATTACGGGAAAACTGGGTGTAGATCTCACCATTGAACAAGGCTATGAGGCAGCGCGAATAACAGGAATAAATCAACTTTCGGTCTTAAAAGCGGAATTGGGAAATCTAAACAAAGTAAAACGAATTGTCAAAGTAAAAGGAATGGTAAATGCCACTCCTGAATTTACGGACCATCCTAGAGTCATCAATGGTTACTCAGACCTAATGGTTGCAATTTTTGGTGAACGTGGCAAACATGCCCGTGCAGCTGTTGGTATGGGATCATTGCCCAGTAATATTGCAGTGGAAATTGAAATGATCGTGGAAGTTTTCGAGGACTAGTGCTTTGATCCACCTATTGAGATCGTTATTTTTTGTTATTCAATACATTACCATTGAAGTCTATTTCAATGGTGAATGGCTTTAGTATACGATTTGTCAATATACTTAAGGTTCTTCTGTTCAAAGGTACATTTTCATTCGATTTTTGCTCAATTCCCCAAGAATCCCAATATTTATCAATGTTTTCCAGGGTATATTCTGGATTTGTCCTTCGCACTACTTCCTTAAAAAAATTTAGGGTCAACCCCTTACCAGAGGCAGCTAGATCAACCAAATTATCAAAATATGGCAAAAGTCCTTGTATAAATTCATACTCCGAGACAATTTGATCCGGATAAAACCATGTTTGGTTGGCCCATTTATAGGGTACACCATAACCTTTTAGAATTCCGGTAATACCCATACGTTGCATGGCATGGAAAGCGGGATCACTGGGGTCGATATCGATAAAGGGCATTAGGTAAGCGTTTTGTTTTAATAGCGCTTCCTGCACTTTTCGAATAGATATTTCCGAAGGTTTTTTACGTTCTAAAATGGCCTGGGCAGCCAAAGCCCCTGCAGCTTGTCCTAGGCCTAAAACTACAGGCTGTAATCTTGTAGTGCCATTAACGATATTGGAAACACTTATGTTTTTTTCTGCAACGATAAAATTCTCTATTTTCTTGGGAATCAAAGTACCCATTGGAATGTTATAACTTGGTACTTTTATATTGATGAAATCGATTTTTGGAGTATTGGGATTTTTATCGTGATGATGGTCAATAGGGTAATCTCCGACCGCAATCCCTGTTCTATAAAGATTGTAATCATAGGGCTTTTCAATATGATCAACGGTTAATAATACCTTACCCTTGATCCTTCGAGCTTCCCGTTCATAGGGTATCATGGGAAAGCCATCCTTGGTTGGGAATTCACGTCCTATGCGAAGATTTTTATGCCCTAGTTTATTTTGAATGTAATAGATAAAGCCCTGGGTAAACTTTTTGGCCTCTTTTAACTTGGCCCTGCGCTGCTCCGAGGTCAATTCGGGCCAATTTAAATAAAAGTCATTTCCACAATTTGGCCAATTGATCATATATTTATTGTTGGGCAGTTTACCATAATTGAGCATTTGCCGGCAGTTGGATATGGCTCCGAACATTTCACCATCCTCCCGTTTACAGGCACATTCAAATTCCTTGGAATCATAGTTCATTGGTTTTTTTACCAATCCCCTTTTCCCTTTTTTTGTGCCCACATCCTCAAGAATAGCAACATAAGTAATATCCTGTACAATATTGTTAGCTTTTTCGGGAGCCGCGGTTTCACCCGTATCCCTCTTGGCATCCATGCCCAAACGAAAATCTGCCCCAACTAGTGGCATTAGTTCCCCTGTTTCGGTGGCATCGATGAGTATTTTGGTTTTGGCTGAGCGTAATTGGCCTTCTTGTCGGTAGTTCACTAACCATCCTTCCCCATCTTTTAAAACATCAATATAAATCGCATTAAAGGCGATATCCAGATTAGGAATATGGGCCATTTCCTGCAGAATTTTATTTCCAATACTTGGTTCAAAAAGTGTATGGCTGACCCAACCGGTCGCCAATGCTTCAGCTCCCGCATAATGGTCACGAAGCCTTTGTCGGAATTCTCCCCAAATCCCTGAAGGTAGATTATGATTGCCATCAATGGCAGAGACACCAGCTGAAGTCAACATGCCACCCAACCAGGGTGTCGATTCGATAATTTGCACTTTTGCACCCATTCGGGCTGCCTGGATGCCTGCTGCAGTGCCGCCCGTACCACCACCAATAATAAGGACATCGTAATGGCTTTGGGCATTTAATGACGTTACATAAGTCAAAAAGACAATAAGTACGACGGCTATTCTTTTCATTGATTCCATAAACTCATCAAGTATCAAGCGTTTTCCAAACCTCCATTAAGGCACGGGGAACATGAAAGCAACCTTTCCATTTGCCGCCTTTAAGAGGCAAGTTTACCTTACCTTGTCGATTTAGGTACCCAAACCATTCCCCTCCATGCTCTTTGTCCCGAAAATGATTCCAAGTGTAGTCATGTACTTTTTCGAACCATTCCGCAGCCTTTGGGCTTTGATTATAAGCATAGGTCTTCGCCAAGGCGACCAGGGTTTCCAAATGTACCCACCATAGTTTCTGGTCGTGTTCCAATTGTTGGGGAGGGTATCCTTTAAAATCCATAAAGTAAAAAATGCCACCGTGTTTATTATCCCAACCATGTTCCAATTGTTGATACATAATCTGTTCTGCTTTCTTGATCATGGCATCATTTTTTTTATGGATGCCCAAATTCATAATAAACCACATAGCCTCGATCGCATGGCCCGGATTCAATAATCTCCCTTCAAAACTATCAATAAGTTCCCCTTCCAATGAAATATTTTCCAATACCAGACCACTTTCCTTATGGTAAAATTGATTAAATATTTTAGAGATAATCGTATCGCTTAGACGCTCTACCTGCCCAACATCCAACAAATCCCTTAATTCCATTGAAAGGTTGCACAGAATCATGGGCAGCGCGAAATTCTGAAAATCGCGGGTTCCCGGATAGGTTTTTGTATAAGTTCCTTTCGGATTCTCTTGTCGTTTTAGAATATTTTGAAATGTGGTCAAGGCAATTTCAGCATACCGTTCCTCACATGTAATCCGATATAGAGTACCAAAAGCCATTGCCGCAAAGCAATTCGAAAATATGTTATAGGGTTGTACCAATGGCTGCCCTTTCCGATTTAAGGAAAAGTACCAATCGCCCAATGGATCTCGACCATGCTTTTCCAAAAACCCTGCTCCCAAAAGTGCAATTTCCCTCCATCTTTCCTTTGGTTCAATAACTTGATAGAATTTTGAGAACATCCAAACCTGTCTGGCCTGAAGCCAAGTAAATTTATCGGTATCGAATATTTCTCCATTAGCTGTTAGGCAAGTAAAGTAACCTCCATGTTCGATATCAAGGGAGTGAACCTCCCAGAAAGGGATGACCTCCTTAAGGAGCTCGTTTTTATATATAGCAGCGTATTTCTTCATTACTCTTTCTTCCCTTTTATCTTGATTCGAATAGAGAACAGCATCGCTCTGGAAAACACTTTCCGCTTTGCCTTCCTGAATCAATACTATCGGATTTTGAAATATTCCATGTATCGATCATAAAGGTTGTGTGCTTGAATATATGCCGATTGTGGACTCATAAAGTGAGAGAATTCAAATGTTATCGCCTTGGTGCATCCTACTTTTCTTGCAGCTTCCAATTTGAGTAGCATTTTCTCGAATTTGATGGGCATAAATTTAATGGGCATATCCCTGTCAAATGATTCAGAATTGGTCCATGATTCCATTTCATAGGTGTCGGCCAAGTTCTTGTTCACAGCTAAATAGGCTTCCAATTCATTATAATCGACATGTCCATCTTGAAAGGCGACAATGTCCACACTGTTTTTGATGCCATCGAGGATTTCGTTCCATTCGCGTTCGTGTTCTTGGATTGAAATAAAGGTGCTTTTTGTTATTTGATCGGAATTTGCCAAGACCGCTTTTTTTCCAGCCACCCATGGCGAAATCAATACAGGTAATCCTCCACTAACGGCTTTACAATGATTACCTAATTTGGCTATCGATCTAACTGCATTTCTTGTTTTTCTACTGAGTTCAAGGCTGAGGTACCAGCCTCCAAAATTCCTATGCTGTCCATATTTTTGGAAAACCTCTTCAACAACGAAAAGATTACTATCAATTTCATCACGCATATCTCCTGAAACCCAATATTTGCCACTGTCGTAGATGCCAAAATAAAAGGTCATACCATACTTTTCGGAAAGGTCCAAAAAAAGTTGTACTAAATCAATGGGAGGGTTAAAACATCCATGATTATCGATCAAATAAGCCGAGGGATACGTCAAGAATTGTTGGTAACCGCAACGAATCATTATCACGGTATCGATGCCCAACTTTTTCATATGTGCAAAGTCAGCATCCCACTCTTTTGCTCCCCAATTTTGATGGGGGATATCGTGGCTGATCTCATCCAGAAATGTACCTGTAATACGCATAAATGGTCAATTTAACGAATGCGGAATACTTATATCATCAAATATATATAACTATTGCGTAAGGTGCTCCAATTTTGTGCATTGCAGTTTTAAGACTCTTAAAAAATATGCTATTTTTACCCTCTTGATGCATTGCTGGTTTAGCTTTCAAGTTTTAGCCTGCTACATTATTTCTGGATTGCATTTTGACATATTGGCCCCGTAGTTCAATGGATAGAATAGAAGTTTCCTAAACTTTAGATGCAAGTTCGATTCTTGCCGGGGCTACAAGTCAAAATTGAGGTTCAAGTCCCAATAAATAAGATTGAAAACTGATTACCCACCGCTGGCCTGTCTTCTCATCCAAATCTCGTACATAGGTTCCCCCTTGCTATTGTTGCCTTGGTGATGCCAATCATTGCCCTTTAATCCATACTCAAATTTGAGTTCTGCCCCGACCCTGGAATTATCCCTGGAGAAAAATTCAATATTTTCCTGATAAACCCCATCCTTCGAAGTGAAGGAACCGCCACCTGTACCAAAGAATTTCATGGTTTCGGTATTGTAGGCAATCCATTGAAATCTTCCGTTTTGAAGAAATTTCAAAGTTTTCCTCGGTCTGCTATCCCCTCGTCTTTCCTGACCTTTATCTGGACCTCTTGTACCAAAAAGCCATTTGCCATCGAGTTCTTGTACTAAGCCCTTAGCAGCTTTGAACTCAAGTTTATCATCCAAATGGAGTTTTAGAACATCCTTACCCATTTCAAATTTATAGTGCAATTGTGTAATGGAATCATTTTCGAAATTGGAATTGAATTCAAGCTGAACATTAATGGCTCCATCTTCTATTTTGTAAAAACCTCCTAAGGTCTTTATGAATTTTGCAGGTTTTATTTCATATACAGTATGGGTCAAATAATCGCCATCTATTTTCAATTCATGCTTTACCGATTTCCCATCTTTTTCCTGTTTTGAAGTATAAACATTGGGATTGATCTGCGCATAACAGGAATAACCTAGTACTAACAAAAAAACTGACAGACTACATCTAGAAATTAAAGAATTTTTCATTAGGCTTGTTTACTGTCTAATTTAAGAAATATTTATTCTAATTTTATAAAATGATTGATGTTATAAATTTATCCCACTAATTATGGATAATTTAAAAAGGATTATAGTAGATTTTAAAAAACTCACACCTGAAGTACTTAGGTTATTGGTGGAAAGATATCCTGATGGTTATGATGATCGGGACATCATTTCCTTTAAGAATGCCAATGGGGATAAAATGGAAGCTGTTGAGGTGTTAACGACGGATACAAAATACTTGGTGAAAATAAGTGCCAAACTTGAAGTAACAATGGCCAATTACGATGAGGACGATTATGAAGAATTTGATGATGATGACCCAGAGGCCATACCAGATTTTACAATTGAAGAAGAATAGCCTCCGGATTTAGCCCGAATACTTCGATTTATTGGTGGTGATTGCCAAATCCTTGAAGTCACAAAAACTGCGAATATCAAAGCTCAGAATCCTGGGCCATAAAACAACTCCTTTCCTCTCTGCAATACCGTGGGGATACCATTCCATTATCTGGACCCATTGCGCCAGCAGAATTTATACACCAGCATATGGTATTGGCATCATCCAACAAAAGCCAAGGATGTTCCCCTCCTTCCATCATCCCATATGGGTTTCGAGCGCGTAGAAATTTGCATATGCCCTGTATATTCGATTTGTTATCATCCATCGCTAAGAAATTTCTAAAATGGCCTGTTTAATGGTTGCTTCAAACAGCGGAACCTTATACCCATTTTTGGTCAATGGGCGTGCTATCTTCATAGCTGCTTTGGACGCTGCAGTTGCATTTTCAGAATTAATTGTCTTATCTTCCATAGCTTGTTGTGCTTCCTTAGATCGATAAGGCACCGGCGCAGCGGCCCCTAATACAATACTCGCTGAACGACAGGTATTGTTCCCAGAAACCTCGGCAACTACTGCCACATCCCCAAGCGACCAGTCATATGATTCGCGGGCGACTTGCTTGATATAAGCACTTTTGGTGTTTTTAGCAGGAGCTGGAATACTAATTTCTGTTATTATTTCCTTTGCCTGGAGTATGTTTTCCATAGCAAGATCCTTTGATGCGGTAACGAAGAAGTCATCCATACTCACTGTTTTCTTCTCTCCCTCACTATTAATTATAACGACATTGGCATTAAAAGCCATGAGCGCAGTAGATATAGACGAAGCATGAACGCTTACACATGAACCATTATCAATGATGGCATGGTTTTCATTTTCACCATTTTCTGAATGGCGTGCAAAACAACGATCGCCTCCTTTACGGAAGCAGTCATGATCCGTAGAACGAAAATACCAACATCGGTTCCGTTGGGCGATATTTCCTCCCAAGGTAGAAATATTCCGTAGCTGGGGAGTAGCGGCATGGTTCACGGCTTGATGAAGTGCCAAATAATTCTCCTTGATTTCTGCATTTGACGCCAATTCAGCTAAGGTAACATTGGATCCTATGCGCAATCCTTTTTTACTGTCGAAATTGATTTTATCAAGTCCGGGAATATTGCGAATATTGATGATTTTTTGGGGTTGAAGCAAGCCTTCCTTTACCCAGTCGAAAACATCTATTCCGCCAGATTTAAAAACCGTTGCTTTATTAGTATGCTGATATAGCTCTTCAGATACCGTCGAATTAACTTGTTGAAGAGCATCTTCAATTGATTTGGCTTCATACCAACTAAATTTATTCATTTCTTTAGTTTTAAGAGACTTTTTTTAATGCTTTAAGAATGCTTGATGGAGTAATGGGTATTTCATAGATCCTAACCCCAATAGCGTTATAAACGGCATTGGCAATAGCAGCTGCCGTTGCAATATTTGCCGGCTCACCTATTCCATATGCATCAGTTGACGACCGCGCTGAGTACTCTTCAACGATTAAGGTTTCGATCTCAGGGATTTCCATCGAAAATGGTACTTTATACTGATCCACATTGGCATTCACCATGTGCCCTGTTGCCTTATCAATAACCCGATTTTCATATAATGCATAAGACACACCTTGGATAACCCCTCCATTGATCTGACTTTCCAATTGACCGGTATTCAGTGGTCTACCGCAACTATGCGCTGCAACTATCTTATCGACCTTAACGAATCCCGTATCGGTATTGACGCTAACTTCTGCAAACTGAACCGATCCCAAATCGCCGAAGGCCAACCCCCAAGGTTGCTGAAAGCCACCATAATCGTCAGAACGACTTGCGGTTTTACTAATTTGGCTTGTCCGCATTAATTTGGTTGCTTCCTTAAATGCCATATTCAATTTGGCATCATTTTTATGACCTACCTTACCGTCCTTGATAAACAATTCTGAGGAATCTGTTTCCCATTTTTTTGCAACAAGTTTCAATAGTTCTTTTTTGGCTTCAAAAGTTGCATTACGGGTCGGAGGTGTAATGGAACCTGTCACGACACTTCCACCGGAACCAGGTCCTACAGGGAAAAACGTATCCCCTATATTGACTTTTATGTCTTTTACCTGTAATCCCATTTCCTCGGCAACTACCTGGGCAAGAATGGTTTTGGTACCGGTACCTATATCCTGGACGCTAGAACGAACTTCAACGCCTCCATCATTATGTATTTTAATTTCCACGGAAGAATCAAGGGTTACAAATCGTGGCCATGTAGATTGACCAACTCCTAGTCCTTTCCTTACAACACCTTTCCCACTTCCTGCAGGTTGACGTCGCGACCAATTAAAAAGCGCAGCCCCACGTTGGCGCTCTACCTTTCTCACTTCACTTTTATCAATCAGATCCCTATACTCTAATGGATCCTTATTCAATTTTTCGGCTAATTCATCAATTGCCTGTTCCAACCCAAAAGCGCCTTGAACATTTCCAGGTGCGCGCCAAGCGGCTCCAGGCCCCGCATTGGTCAGGACATCGTATTGTTCTGTAGCAAAATTAGGACAGGGATAAAGCACTTGGGCGATCCGACCAACACCGGCACCTAGTCCAACTCCTGCGGTCCCATGTGAACGTTGTTGAATGCCTGTCAAAGTACCGTCTTTCTTCGCTCCTATTTTTAGGTATTGTATTGAACTGGGTCTATTCCCTTCAGCTATGTGTTCTTCTTTTCGGTCTAACATGAGCCAAACTGGGCGCCCAGTTTTTTTAGCAAGATTTGCCGCCATAGGCCCATAACTTCCAGCGCTATGTTTTGCGCCAAATCCACCGCCCATATATTCACATACAACCCTTACTTTACTTTTAGGTAGATTAAAGATACTCGCCATCTCATTTCTTACGTTTGCAGTATTTTGGGTAGATGCATAAACGGTCATTACGTCTGTTTTCCAGTCGACAACCACGCCATGTGTCTCTAATGGCATATGCGTATGAACTTGAGTGCGATACGTATTTTCCACAACTACCTCCGCTTCTTCAAAACCCTTTGCAAGATCACCTCTTGGTCCACCAAAAAAGCTACTTGTAGATGGGCCTCTTACATTGCCTTTACCTTTACTTCCATCATGTACTTCGCCTACATCCCCACCATCTGCCTGCTGTTCAATTGGTACATCAAACACAATAGGCGCACCAATTTCCATAGCCTTTTCCATATCAATGACAAAAGGCTTTATCTGATAGTTGACTTCAATCAACTTAATCGCATCTTTGGCTATTTCCAAGCTCTCCGCAGCGACTCCTCCGAGTGGTTGACCCGCATACTTCACCATTGGATATTTACTACCCTTGTTTTCTTCTCCCTCTTTCGGGGCATTTTCAATAAGGTGAATGGCATGTACCCCTGGAAGACTTTTTGCTTTACTTATATCAATACCTGTGATTTCTGCATGAGGTACATTGGACCGTAACATTTTGGCATAAAGCATACCTGGCAGTTTCATATCCGAGGTAAACTTTGCCTTCCCTGTCACTTTATCATGGGCATCTATTCTGGACACCCTTTTACCGATTACTTTCAACTCCTTGTTAATAGGCCAAGCTGGTGGCTCTTCAATAGGGATTTCCCTTTCTATTTCACTTAGATTGTGGCCAGGAATACCGTGCGGGAATTTATCTTTTCTAGTATCCATATTATATCGTTTTTTTTGATGCGTCCAAAGTAGCCTTAAAAACATGAGGGTAGGTTCCACAACGACAGAGATTACCGCGTGTGGCCTTTTTCACATCTTCTAAATCGGGAGCGGGATTATTATCCACAAGATGTACACAGGACATGACCATCCCCGGTGTGCAATAGCCGCATTGTGAAGCATCATGCTCAATAAAGGCTTGCTGCACCGGGTGCAACTCACCATTTTTGGCAATGCCCTCAATGGTTGTGACTTCTTTTTCGCCTACGTCTAAAACTGAGAGCATGCAAGAATTCACTGGTTCACCATCCAAATACACCGTACATGCAGAGCATGAGCCCCGATCGCAGACGACTTTGGTTCCGGTTAACTCCAAATGATCTCGTAAGGCCGAAGCCAGTGTTGTCCTTGGTTCAACACTCAGCGATTTCGTAATGCCATTCACCTTCATTTTTATGGTCATGGCATCGGGTCCAAATTCTTTCCCGGTAACAAGTTGTTCCTTATAGTCCAATGCAAAGGCATTTGTTGTCATCAATACACTGCCTGCAGTAGATAATCCGGCACCCCTGATAAAACTTCGTCGGCTTATACCTTTGGTAGGTTTGGATTCCCCTTTTTGTTTCTTATTTTCCATAAAATTAAAATATGGGTTTATTAACTGATCTTTAAAATGAAACTTCAGTAAGTTACAATAATATTCAATAAAAAACCAGAGTGAAATCCAATAAAAATGAATACGTTATGACCTAAAGGAAAATCAAATATTGGCGTGGAAGTCTAGAGAAGATGTGAGCATGAAATTGCTATCCCCCCTAAACCCTTTGGGGGTTAGTGTTATTGGAACCAGAAAGGAATCAATTCATTAATCCAATGCGATATGAACTTTGTGCTTCTGCCGGGTAGTCCTTTAAGCCGAAATAAAATAAGTATACATGTTTCAGGCTATTTGGGGCCTATGGTCCTAAATTTGAGAGCATTTTTTCGGTGGTCCTTTCCAAATTGAATTCTGCTTCCCAGCCCCAATCCCTTCGGGCTTCTTTGTCGTCGATACTATTGGGCCATGAATCCGCGATGTCCTGTCTAAAATCTGGCTTATAAAATATCTCGAAATCAGGAATATGGTTTTTGATACTTGTCGCAATTTCATTGGGGCTAAAACTCATGGCGGCCAAGTTATAGGAAGAACGAACTTTAATGGCCGCAGAATCACTCTCCATAAGCAAGAGGGTTGCCCTTATGGCATCATCCATGAACATCATGGGGAGCCGTGTATCTTCTTTTAGAAAACAAGTATATGACTTTTCGGAAAGCGCTTTATGATAAATTTCTACCGCATAATCGGTTGTACCCCCTCCAGGCATGGTTTTCCAACTTATTAGACCAGGATAGCGAACACTTCGCACATCTACCCCGAATTTAGTATGATAATAATTGCACCAACGTTCACCAGATTGTTTGCTTATACCATAAACGGTCGAAGGCTCCATGATGGTATTTTGGGGAGTACTGTTTTTAGGAGTATTTGGACCAAAAACAGCGATACTTGAAGGCCAAAATATCTTATCTATCTTTTTCTCTTTGGCCAATACCAAAACATTAAATAGGGAGTTCATATTGAGGTTCCATGCGCGCATGGGAAATTTTTCTGCCGTTGCACTCAACATTGCGGCCATTAAATAAACCTCGTTTATTTCATAGTAGGCAATTAATTCTTCCAATGCATTGAAATCAGTGGCATCCAAAAGTTCAAAAGGACCGGAATTCATCAAGTCTTCTTTCCCTTCACGTATATCACTTGCGATAACTGTATCGCTGCCATATTTTTCCCGGAGCGCATAAGTGAGCTCGGTACCTATTTGTCCGCAGGCCCCTAATATTAAAATGGATTTCTTCATTAAAATCAAGTTAAAAGAATTCAGAGTAAATATAGCTTTTATTAAAATTTGTACATTCGCTTTATGCGTATAATATTATTTGGCGGATTGCTTTTTTTGATGTTCGGTTCTTGTAAAGATAAGACTCAGGAGCTGGCAGTTGAGGAAGACTCTGGATATGAATTGTCTACTGAAAAATGGCCTAAGAAGTTAAGTGTAAACTCCAAGGTCAAGGCAATATTGAGGGAATGGCCTGAATTTTACGCAATGGATATTAGTTTTGATGCCTTATACAAGGCTGACAACCGGGAAGATTTAAGCTTGACCATAGAGAATATAATTGAAGAGCAAAAACTGCTTGAAGATTCAGAATACCCGAAGGAATTTGATAAACCGCAGATCAAAAGCAGGCAAAAAGTGTTCAAGACCTACGTTTTGAAAGTAAAAGGGGACTTAATTTATCGTTTAGACCCAGAAGCTTCGGTCCATGAAATGATCAATGCTTACAATAACCTTCGTAAACAATTCAATGTCTTATTAAGCAGCGCATTGGATTCTTCACTCATTTTGGATGAAGAGTGATTAGCATGTAATATTTATCATAAAAGGTTGACTAACTTTTTATCATGTCAAAATCCCTTCTTTTTATTCCGGATATTTCGGGCTTCACAAAATTTGTGCAAACTACTGAAGTTGAGCATAGTCAACATGTTATTGCCGAACTTCTGGAAGTTCTTATCAACGCAAATACCCAAGAACTGGAACTCGCCGAAATTGAGGGTGATGCCCTCTTTTTCTATAAGGAAGGGGAGCTTACCTCGCAAGAACGGCTATTGGCCCAGATCGAAACCATGTTTACGGCCTTTTATGGCCATTTGAAATTATTGGAGAAGAACCGTATTTGTCCTTGCTATGCGTGTGCCACGGCACACAACTTACAGTTAAAGATCGTTGCTCATTCAGGTGATATAAAGTTCCTTCAGGTCCAAGGCAATAGAAAGCCTTTTGGCACGCAAGTAATAGAGGCACATCGATTACTCAAAAATTCAATAGATAGTGAGAACTATACGCTGATCAGTAAAGATTTGGCAAGCGACTTGGAACTGCCTTTATATTATCAGAGTAAAGTATTTCGATTTAAGGAAGGCAAGGATATTTATGATGGAAGGGAATTGAAATATATTTACTCTTTAATCGATAGTGAAAAATTGAATTTAAATTCGTTCACCCAAGCGAAGAAAGTTGAATTCGCGGTTGCTCCGAAAATCACTTTGGAGAAGCGGTTTCCTATTGCAGCAAAATCCCTCTTGGAGTACATCACCAATTACCATTATCGTCATCATTGGGTAAAAGGTGTTGATAAATTTGAATACAATGAAAATGAAGTAACAAGGTTGGGTACCGAGCACGTATGTGTTATCAATGGTAAACAATTGAATTTTGTGACCGTAACCAAAGACTCGGAACCTGGACAATTGGTTTACGGGGAATTAACTTCCGATGTGCCTTTGGTAAATCAGGTATACCAATTTTACATTATTACCCCAATCACTACTACCGAATGTAATTTAAGATTGGAAATATACTGGCAGTCGAATTCAATACCAAAGAAAATCTTCTCTTATCTAGTATTAGGTAAAACCCTTAAAAGGAATGGCACTAAGGCTTTAGAAGGTTTATTGTTGTTTGTTCGCCAAAAACGGTAGCTACACCACTTTAATTTAGCCCCTTAAAACTATTCGTTTTGATCCGTAGGTTGTGTCTTTCTTGACTCTAAAGCCTGCTTACTTAAACTGGCCAGATTAAAATTAGGATCAATTTTCAAGGCTTCGTCAATAAATGCTATTGCCTCATCGATTTTGTTTTTGTCCTGATTGTAGGTAGCCAACGCTTTTAAATGCACAAAAGCTGCTTTTAATGAAGCTTCGTAAGGTTGTTGCCTTTCATAAAACGCATATTTCATATCGTCTTTCGCATTGGTGATACCATATTCAATGTTTGTCATGGCACCTGCGTTATCACCCGTTTGTATTTTTAAGTCCGCAATCTCATAAGCCAGATAGGCACTAGGAGATCTCTTGTTTAGAATATCAAATTGTTCCAAAGCCCTTTTCGGTTGATTAATGGCTTTGAGGGATATGGCCTTTACCTGAACTGACAAGTCAGAATCTGATTCGTTCTTTTCAATCCCAATGGTATTCAGGGCTTGCATATGTTGGTTATTATTTGCGTAGATGTAGGCCAATGTATCTTTGCGGGCAGAAGATGGTGAAAGCACATTTAGATGGGTAAGGGCATTTATCATTCCGTTTACATCTGCCTGCATCCTCATTTCCTTGTAAAAAGCTTCGTAATGCTTTTGTAATTCCTCATTGGTTTGGGCGTTGACCATAAAACTTATGGAAAACAGTGCCACAAATGCGATCTTTTTCATGTTACTTCTGTTTTGATGATTTTTGGTGCGCTAAACTATTAAATTTATTTTTATGAATCTGTTAATGAAAACTTTAATAACGCAATAAAAAAGGGTTGCCAATTGGCAACCCTTTTAATTGGTTGTTAATGTAAACGTTAGGCAATTGTGAGTTTTACATCTTTTTTAGTGAAGGTTCGCAAAAGACCTGCATAGAAGCCCAAGCTTTTTGCATCCATTTCAATACATGATTTTAGAAAGTCTGTCAGGTTTTTAAAGAGTAGATTGGCATGTAATGTGGGAATGTATGTATTCACTTTTTGTGGGTCATACTGTGTGTCATCCATTACAATGTCCATTTCTACCCTCTTTCTATGGTAGTCAATGGAAACATCTGCTGCATTATAGTACTTTTTCAATAGTGCAACATGCAGGGTTTCGAATTTATCGGTCGCTTTTTGGTTGGCACAACTTTTGGAAATCAAGTTTTCAATCTCCTTTTTGATTCGCATCGGTAATGTTGAATTTTCCATGGCAATCGAATTTAAGGTTTACTTAAAGTTATGCATTTCATCGATAAAGTGTTTATAATCAACGATATAATTAACATAAAAAGGGCCTTTTTGTTGTGAAAATAGAATAATTTGTGGTGAACTATCCCAGGATCGAGGTCTTAAACACGTATTTTTTAACATGTATTAGCTTACTTGGGTCGATTTTTTTCCCTAGGTATGGTGAATCCATGGTATAACAGGGCAAAGCCATTCCCCTTTTTCTTGACTCTTGCTCGTAATAATCTTTTTTAGAAGGATGTAAAGGGTAAACTGCATTGAAAAGTTCCCCCCACCAATTGTTATTTATGACTTCACGTATAATAGACACGCAATCCTTCAAATGAATTAAATTTATAGGATGATTCCCGTTTTTCAGGCCTTTTTTACCCGATAATAGGGTAATAGGATGCCTATCTTTCCCAATTAATCCCCCAAATCGTATTATGGTGGTTTCAATAAAAGACAAATCAGAAAATAGTTTTTCCGAAGCGAGGAGTTGCGTCCCCGATAAGGTATTAGGATGCGGCACTGTTTCTTCGGTTACTATACCTTTGATATCACCATAAACCGATGTGCTGCTCACAAAAAGTAGTTTACGAACCTTAGAATGTGCAAGGGCACCAAGTACAAGCTGCATTTTCCTGATATAGCTTTCTTGGGATGAACCACGAAGTTTTGGAGGAATATTTATAATCAGAAGATCAACTCTCCGCAGTAATTCTTCAAAGGTTCCATCGATGCTGTTTTCAGAAATGGAGATTAAATAAGGAGCGATCCCAGCATTGTGCAATTCTTGCAGTTTATTTTTTGAGGTAGTGGTACCGTGTACTTGGTAGCCATCCTTAATAAGGGTCTTGGCCAATGGCAAACCCAGCCAACCGCAGCCCATGATGCCAATTGCCCTAATCAAATGAAATTGATTTAGTGACCATTATGGCATCGTTCAACACAAATGGCATGGGGATATTATCCTCAGGTCGTTCAGGGATCGTGAATTGCGAATTGCTCAACAAGTCATTCGAAGCTTCATACAGGGTTAATTCAAGCTTGGCCCCCTTTGGTATGGCAAGCCGAAGTTCGGTGTATTCATTATTGCTTATGTAATGGGTAATCAACTTTTCATTTCTTCTATTGGCCAAATAGTGATCTGATAATTCAATATTGTTCACTGAGGCCTTATTTAATTGTATTTCGTTCGTAAATACTTCCAAACGGTTGACCTCCCTTTGTGGGGTAATGCATATTTCAAACTGGCGCTCATCACCAACAATAGTATCCTTGACAATCTCAATGAGGGGCGGATTAATTTGCTTTAAGGGCGCCTCCGAGACATAGGTAAAACCAGAAGCATATTTACTACTTATCGTTCTATCATTAAGTTTTTCCGGTACTTTTTTCCCGCTTCCTATATATTGTAGGGTCCAATCCGATAATACATGTTCATAGGTGGCCCAATGGGCAGTATCGGTATCGGCATCCAATACATAAAGGAGACTCGTGGGCTTTGCATTCTCTTTTGTAAATCCTGATTTAAAATGGGCCGAAACCATGAATCCTATAAAAAATAGGAATGCCAAGACGGCCAGACGGTTTTTATTTTTATAAAAACCAAAGATGGGGAGTAACAAGAAGAAAATCAGCGTCGTAAATGTAGTAGCCGTAACCATCATTTTTAAACCAAGTCCTACGGGGAACATTTTAATGAAGGGTGCATAAATCAATAATGCAGGTAAGGCCAGTACAACCAGTAGTAATGGGCTAGGTTCTTTCTGATTGATGATCACCAAGAACGATACCAGTAGGGCAAATACCGGAACAATAAAAAAGCTGGCACCTGGTATATGAACTGAAACGGTACCACAAATCACCAACCAAAGTAGCAATGGTGCAACCAACAGATTGGGGCTTGTTATCTTATTGAATTTATGATAGGCCCAAAAACATAGGGTCACCGATAACAACGTAAATGCCAGAATATAGCTATGCCCATTATAAGTGAAGCCATGTAAAATATCGTTGTATGCAGGATAAAGCCATTTAAGTGCATTCCAGCAATAAAAACCAATAACACCATTGATTATCAAAACTAAGAGCATGGGTAAGAATCCCTTCAATATTTCATTGATATCCAGAACATTTTTTTTGAAACCTACCACCAAGAGAATGATAAAGAGGAGGATGGCAAGACCTAACATGGGCCAAATCCATTCGAAGGGATATGAAACCAATTTGAAGAAAGGCACATTAAAATATATTGAATCATCCAGGCTTTTAAGATTGTTCAAATCTGTATTGACAAAGTGTGATAACAATGGCATTAGATAACTGCCTTGATGTGCCAATGTATTGCGATCCAAGCGTTCATAGCTGTCGCGTACAGTAT
>JAHHKH010000031.1 GCA_018679695.1 Maribacter sp. | reverse complement strand
TAGCAATTAAGAATTTAGGCAATTTGGCCGAGCTTTCCGAACAAATACGGCTGACACTGTCTTTGATATTTGGATTGGCAAAACGCTGTAACAAAATGTCTTTGTAGTCCTTTAGGTTAATACCTTCAATATCCCCCAGAATTGGGGTGGCTTCTATATCTAGAAAGGCACGTAAATAAGTGACGAAGGTTTCGTCTTCCATACAGGCATTGATAGTTGGGTGTCCATGTAGGGCTCCCAAAAGCCCTAAGACCGAATGCCCAGCATTGAGCAGTCGCAGTTTCATTTTCTCATACGGACCCACATCGGGTACGAATTGCACACCGACCTTTTCAAAGGCTGGCCGGCCGTTGGAAAATTTATCCTCTACCACCCATTGTATAAAAGGTTCGCAGGTTACGGGCCAGGCATCATGTACGCCATAGGTTTGTGCCAGGGTTTCGATATCTGCATTCGTAGTCACAGGCGTAATACGGTCTACCATACTATTGGGGAAGCAGACTTCCTGGGCTATCCATTCCGCCAACCCCATATCTTGCATTTTGGCAAAAGCGAGTAACATTTTTCTGACCATATCGCCATTATGTTCGATATTATCACAAGAAAACAAGGTAAATGCGGATAGCCCTTCAGCACGCCGTCTCTTTAAGGCTGCTGTTAAAAAACCATAAACGGTTTTTGGGTCTTCTGGGTGCTGCAGCTCGTGTTTAATGTCCGGATTGTCAAAATTGAATTCCCCTGTACTGGGATTAAAATTATAACCTCCCTCTGTAATGGTCAACGAAACGATTTTCGTGTCGGCAGCTGCCATGCGTGAGATCACTTGTTCCGGGTTATCTGTGCCCATTTTAAAATCAACGATGGACCCCATGACTTCAGGTTCGATTTTTCCGTCGGGGTGTTTGACCATCAGAGTATAGAGGTGGTCTTGTTTTTTGAAAATATCGTGTAGTTTGGTATCGGCTTCGCGTAAGCCTATGCCACAGATTCCCCAATCCGGGGCATCGCCCAACTGTTGGAGTTGGTGCAGATAGTAAGCTTGATGTGCGCGGTGAAAACCTCCGACGCCGATATGCACGATTCCTATTGTAGTAGCAGAACGATTATAGTTAGGCACGGGCATACGGTTTCCCACTTCTTGTAAATTTTCCTGATTGAGTTGTATAGGGTTTTCCATTCCTCTATGCCTTTGTGTTTGATTTCCCGCGTTTTAGCGCCCAATATGCCAACACGAAATAAATGATGGTACAAATGAAAGCGTAGGTGTAAAAAAGTTCCCGATTTTCGATATAATTGGCTTCTGAAGTACTTCCCAATAGCACATTACAAGCCAGGACCAAGGTGGCGACCAAAGCTGAAATCGCTACGAATTTTAATCCCTTAGAGAAAAAAGATTTATCCTTAGGTATAACGGGTTCATTTTTTGCTTGCTGTTCTTGAAAGCGTTCAATGGTTTCATTTCGAAGGTCTTCTTGTTTTGCTTCCTCAGAATACTTACGCTTCGCCCCATACCGAGAAGCGAGCAGGGTATACACCGCGATGGTAAAAAACCAGGTGGGGATAAACAGGTAATAGAAGGAAATCACGTCCAGGGCATTCAGTCCAAAACCGAAGCCCAGGCCCAAACCCCAGGAGGCGACGGCGGGCATACTAAAGGTCAGCTTGCGGTATGAAGACCAGTAGCGCGTATAGCCAATTCTAGGGAAAATTTGATGTTCGGCAAATACAATGGCTCCCACAGGAACTACAAGCAGCCCGGCATAGGTCAGTAACGGCAGTATTTGTGAAAAAACAAAGGGGAAACAGGCGATGGCAACAGTGACCAAACCCACTACAATGGTCGTTCTCTTTCGAGAATGATTGAAGAAAATCGCTTGCGCGGCCAAACCTGCTCTATATAAATTGGTAATTGCAGTCGTCCAACCCGCCACAATTACAATAACGAATCCCGACAAACCAAGTGCATAATAGGCCACATCTCCGGGGTCGAGTTCTACGATGGATTTTCCTAAGATAACGGCGGCACCGGCGCCCATGATTCCGGCAGCAATCCATGCTACATAGTGCCCGAACATCATGCCCGTACTGGTGGCATAGCCGTAGGATTTCTTTTTTGCATATCGCAAGAGGGCCATATCAATCAATCCGAAATGGGTGATGGTATTGGCAGCCCAACCAAAGCCGATGACTTGGACCAATCCGATTCCCGGAGCTCCGTCGCTGTTAATTCCTGTCCATATGGACTGGTCGCCGAGTGTCATAAAATCGGCCCATCCTGCCGGCAATGTTTTATCCAATACGTCTAAAGACAAAGCGGGGAGGAGCACCATTGCGCCACTTGTAAACATCACAAAAAGCCAAGGAGCACAGATGCCGGAAAATTCAGAAACGGCATTAAAACCATATAGCGCAATAG
>JAHHKH010000465.1 GCA_018679695.1 Maribacter sp. | reverse complement strand
GTATTGGTGGTGCGCAGACACATAGGACTATTGTAGGTGAATCTTTGGGTCATTTTTATGGCTACAAGACCGATGGTCTTTATCAAAATGCAGCAGAAGTCAGTGCGGCTTTACCAGACGCCAATTCCGCTGGGCCCGAACCAGGGGATGTCCGTTTTGTGGATGTCAATGGCGATGGTACCGTGGATGCAGACGATAGAACCATTTTAGGAAGCCCGTTTCCAGGTTTCTTCTACGGAATGAATCTAGGTGCCGAATACAGAGGTTTTGATTTTTCGATTAATCTTCGTGGCGTAGGGGATAGGCAAGTATACAATTCCGCACGAATAGGCCTCGAAAATCTAACAGGAGCCGGTAACTTTAGTACACAGGTGCTCAATCGTTGGACCGGGGAAGGAACGGCCACCTCGAGCTCCAACCCGCGTTTAACCAGGAATGACCCAAATTCGAACAATAGGTATTCAGATCGTTGGATAGAAGATGCAGGTTATTTACGTATTCAAAATATCCAATTGGGTTATAACCTTCCAAAGGCAACACTTGACAAATGGACCAATAGTTTTGTTTCGAACATGCGCTTTTATCTAGCGGCACAAAACTTGGCAACATTTACAAGTTATTCAGGTTTTGATCCTGAAGTTACCCGTGCCCAAAGTTTCCAGAAAGGGGACTTTACCTTGGCCACAGGACAAGATGGAGGGGTTTCGCCACTACCGAGAATTATACAATTTGGATGGTCAGTGACTTTTAATTAGGCTATAATTTAATATCTTTATAATAAAAACGATTATGAAAAAAATATATGTATTTATCGTAAGTCTGTGCTTCCTAGGCATATACTCGTGCAATGATGAGTTAGATTTGGAACCACTGGATAGGATAACCCAAAATTCTTTTTATAAAACCAGGGCCGATTTTGATGGGGCCATATTCGCAGCCTATTCCTCTATTCAGGATTTTTGGGGTACCAGTACGGAGACACTTTCTGAAAGAGGGGAATTTTGGAAAATCACCATGACAATCACTGATGATGTAGCAGCGGATAATGTTACTGCGGATGGTATTTCACAGGATATTGACAATTTGCTGATACGATCCAGTGATATTCCTTATGCTGCCGTTTACACGCAGATCTATGAGGGTATTTTCCGCGCTAACTTGGTGTTGGAGAATCTGGAAAATGAAAATGAGTTGACCGCAGAGGATAAGACGGTTTTAGCTGCTGAAGCCAAGTTCCTAAGGGCCTGGTTCCATTTTCAGGCCATGAAATTATTTGGCACACCGCCCATAGCTACCGAAGTCTTAAAGGATATTAATAATCTGGCACTTCCAAATTCTACCCAGGAAGCACTGTTTGCAGCTATATTATCGGACTTTGCCGATGCCGCTGCCGGACTTCCCGAGGTGTGGGATAGTGGTAATACCGGTAGAGTGACCTCCTGGGCTGCCAAATCCTATGTTGGGAAAGTAAATGTTTGGAAAGAAGATTGGCCTACGGCAATAACCGCTCTTGCCGATGTGGTTGACAATGGTCCCTATGTACTTTTACCCGATTACGAAAGTGTTTTTGCATTTGACAATGAAAACAATGCCGAATCAATTTTTGAAGTACAATACGGGGGTCCTTTTTCAGATGATAACCTATGGGTTTTTGATGATACCCATTCAGAAAATTTCAAAGCCTCACAAGGTACGGGAAGAGGTTGGTATTGGGATGCCGGTAACGGTGCCCCAGGAGGTAAATTGGGCTGGTGGGCCCCTACCCAAGATTTAGTGGATGCATTTGAACCTGGCGATACCAGGGCGGCATCAATATTTTATCAAGATGGGGATATGTATTACACCACGTTCACCTCCTTACCCTATGATGCCGGATGGTCTTCGACCAATTTCACCTTAAAGAAGTATCGAGGGGAAACCAATACGGTTCCCGCCAATCATTCACCCAACCAACAAGCTGATTTTAACAACGAACGTTGGTTCCGCTTTGCTGAATTAAAGCTTCTATACGCAGAGGCACTGATACGGGGAGGCGGGGATTTGACCATTGCAGAACAGCAAATCAATGATGTACGCAACAGGGCTGGATTAGCGAACCTGGCAGGAGGTTCCGATTTATTGGATGCCATGATGCAGGAGAAAAGGGTTGAATTGGCATTGGAGCCCCATCGTTGGTTCGATATCACAAGATGGGGGATTGGCTCACAGATTTTTGGAGCGGCCTGGGATGATAAATTTGTTGTATTCCCATTCCCTCAATCTGAAGTTGATCGTTCCGATGGCTTATTGATTCAAAATCAGGGCTATTAAAACGATTTTATCCCCGAATTATAGTTTTAAATGTTGAGTTAGTTTGTTTAAATTTTTGGAATCCAATCTTTCTAACGAGGTTGGATTCCTTTTTTTAGATCCTTTGTGATTATATTCGTTGTATGGTCCATTCCATTATTAAACGGCTATTGAAAATCAGTGTTTTTTTTCTGATTCTTGTCATGGGATCTTGTAAAGACACCAATCAAACCTTATTCAAAGAACACCTCCCTAAAGAAACGGGTATTGGTTTTAGTAACACCCTTGACCTAGGGGGTGAATTAGCGGTTTTGGAATTTGAATATATGTACAATGGTGCAGGCGTTGCCGTGGCCGATTTTGACAATGACGGGTTCCAGGATATTTTCTTCACCGGCAATATGGTAAGCAATAGGCTCTATCGTAATTTGGGCGATTGGAAATTTGAGGATATTACCGAAACCGCAAAAGTAGGTTCCGACAATTGGTCCAATGGGGTGGCCATAGTGGACATCAATCAAGACGGATATCAGGATATTTATATATGTAAAGGAGGTCCACGTGGTTCTAGCGGTGCCGATAGGGCAAATCTTCTATTCATCAACAATGGGATGAAAGACGGGAAACTGCAATTTATTGAATCCGCTTCTTCCTATGGCTTAGCCGACGAGAGCTACTCGGTTCAATCCAATTTTTTTGATTATGATGGGGATGGCGATCTGGATATGTATCTATTGAGCAACGCTCTTGTTGATTTTAATCGTAATACCCCACGTCCCAAAGATCGTACAGGTAAGGCACCCTCGGCTGATAAACTGTTCCGTAATAATGGGGACCATACATTTACCGATGTTTCAGAAGAGGCCAACATCCTCATCGAAGGATTTGGATTGGGTGTTGAAATATGCGATTTGAATGACGATGGATGGCCCGATGTTTATGTATCCAATGATTTTCTTACCGATGACTTACTGTACATTAACCAAGGGGATGGGACTTTTGTTAATGAAATCAGTAATTATATGCAGCATCTTACCTTTAATGGTATGGGCAATGACATAGCCGATATTAACAATGATGGTTTCATGGATGTGGTCGTATTGGATATGCTTCCACCCGATAACAAACGATGGAAACTGACCATGATGGGCAACAATTATGATGAATTTCAAAATAGTATTGCCGATGGATATCAACCGCAATATATTCGAAACACCTTGCAGTTGAACAATGGCAATGGGTCTTTCAGTGAAGTTGGCCAGCTAGCTGGCATATCGGCAACCGAATGGAGCTGGAGTGCTTTATTTGCCGATTTCGACCATGACAGCCAAAAGGATTTGTTCATTACCAATGGATACCGTCAAGACATTACCAATCTGGATTTTATGGTTTATGGCAATCAAGTATTGACCATGGGCACGGAAGAGGCTAATAGAAAGCAGCGCTTGGAGGAACTCAACAAACTACCGGGAATCAAATTGCACAATTATATGTTCAAGAATAAAGACAGCCTGCAGTTTGAGGACATAAGCGATAAAGCAGGCTTTTCAAAACCTACCTATTCCAATGGTGCGGCCTATGCCGACTTCGACAATGACGGCGATTTGGATCTTGTAATCAACAATATAGACGACCCAGCCGGGTTGTATGAAAACCAAACCATATTGAATGAAAAAAGCAACTATATAAAATTCAGATTGGAGGGAGAGGCGCCCAACAAATGGGGGATCGGTAGCCAGGTTGAACTATTTTATAATGGGCAAATGCAAAAACAATTCTTTACTCCCTATAGGGGATACCTATCCACTGTAGAACATATGCTACATTTTGGTCTGGGAAATGTAAACCAATTGGATAGTGTAAAGATCACTTGGCCAAATAAGAAGGAGCAATTGTTAGAGGAAATTGAAGCCAACCAAACAATCATCTTAAGTCAAAAAGAGGCAAAGACCCCTGTAAAAGAACAGAAAGAAGCGAGGCCCACCCTATTTCAAGAAGCAGATAGTCTTGGATTATCCTTTACGCATAGGGAAGATGGGTTTGTTGATTTCAAGATACAGGCATTGTTACCGCATATGCATTCCCGAAACGGTCCGGGAATGGCAGTGGCCGACGTAAATGGTGATGGCCTGGAAGATGTATATATTGGTGGGGCAGCAGGGCAATCCGCAGTACTAATGATCCAGCAAGCCAATATCACTTTTGAGAAGATAGTATTTGAGGATAAGGAACAGGAAGATATGGGAGCCGTTTTTTTTGATGCCGATCTAGATGGGGACCAAGATCTTTATGTGGTTAGCGGTGGGTCCTCCTTTGAGAACGGCAGCGAATTATATCTGGATCGTTTTTATGAAAATGACGGTTCTGGCAAGTTTTCAAAAATTGATGCCCTTCCCAAATTCCCGATAAGCGGATCGGTCGTTACGGCTGCAGATTATGATAAGGACGGATATCTGGACTTATTTGTCGGAGGAAGGGTGCGTCCCGGAGAATATCCACTGCCGGCCTCGAGCCTGTTGTTGAGGAATGTAAGTGCCAATGGAAAAATAGGGTTTAAAACAGAGGAACAAGACATTAATGGAACCTTTGATGAACTGGGAATGGTAACCGCTGCACTTTGGACCGATTTTAATAATGATTCTTGGCAAGATATTATCGTTGCAGGGGAATTTATGGCAATTCGTTTTTTTGAGAATAAGTCAGGAAAATTAGTCGAGGTTACCGAACAGACAGGATTGGCCAATACCAATGGATGGTGGAACAGTATTGCAGGCGGGGATTTTGACAACGATGGGGATAGTGACTATATTTTGGGCAATTTAGGCTTGAACAGCCGATATAAGGCAAGTGCAAAAGAGCCATTGTGCATTTACGCCAATGATTATGATAAGAACGGTCAGATCGATCCCGTAATGTGTTACTATATTGATGGGGAAAATCATATAGCCCATTCCCGTAACGACCTCATCGACCAAATCAATGCCATGCGAGGGCGATTCAGAACCTATTCGGATTATGCCGAGGCAACCTTTAAGGAATCGTTTTTGGAAGAGGAACTATCCGAAGCCTATGTGGTGAAGAGCGAGACATTTGCCAACAGTTATCTGGAAAATTTGGGTAATGGAAAGTTTAGGTTAAATGAACTGCCACGATTGGCTCAAATAGCTCCGATGTATGGCATAACGGTAGGCGATTATAACCAAGACCATTATTTGGATGTGTTGGGAGTAGGCAATTTTTATAGCGGTGAGGTTTTTTCAGGACGGTATGATGCCTCAATAGGCTGGCTTCTTGAAGGTGATGGTAAAGGCGGTTTTATTCCCAGGGACGTTAAAGAAAGTGGCTTTTTTGTACAAGGTGATGCCAAGAGTTTAATCAATGTATTTTCAGGAGATAGGGAATTGACTGTAGCAGGTATGAATAATGGCTCGATCAAGACCCATGTTCGTCCTATTGGAGCATACGATATTTATAAGCCTAAATTGGATGAGGTTTCGGCCATTATGCAATTCAAGGATGGCACAGAACGAAAAATCGAATTTAAGTATGGCGGTGGGTATTTATCGCAAGGCAGTCGTATCTTGATTATTCCAGCAGCGGCCACATCGGTACTTATAATTGATCAACTTGGCAAGCAAACTGAAATCCTTCCCATGTAATGCAAAAACTATTGACAATCTTTCTATGTGCATTTTGTTTGTTAGCGGTTAATTCCTGTAAACAAAATGAAAATGCCCGTTTTCGATTATTGAGCACATCCAAAACCGGTATTGATTTTAGTAATACTATCAAGGAAAATGACAGTATTAATGTTTTTGAATACATGAATATCTATACAGGTGCAGGAGTTGCTATAGGGGATGTCAACAACGATGGATTGGTAGATGTCTACTTTAGCGGGAATATGGTATCTGGAAGACTTTATTTGAATAAGGGGAATCTTCGTTTTGAGGATATTAGTGACAAAGCAGGGATTTTGAACAATCGTTGGGGCACGGGAGCTACAATGGTCGACATCAACCAAGACGGGTTATTGGATATTTATGTCTGTGTTTCGGGGAGTGGGGAAGAATTTGAGCGGGCCAATATGCTTTATATAAATAATGGTCCTTCAGATAGCTCGGGGCTGGTGACCTTTAGCGAAAAAGCTGCGGAATATGGTTTGGCGGATTCCCTTCAGAGCATGCAAGCCGCTTTCTTTGATTATGATAAAGACCAAGATCTGGATCTATATCTTTTAGTGAATACAGCAGCCTATGAACAAAAGGTCAATAATATACTGCCAAGGCAATTGGATGGTAACTCTGTAAATAATGACCGACTATACCGAAATGAGGGTAATGGTAAATTTGTGGATGTTTCCAAAGAGGCTGGCATATTGGTGGAAGGCTATGGTTTAGGAGTAGGCATTTCCGATATCAATAACGATTCTTGGCCAGATATCTATGTGTCCAATGATTTTATTGGCAATGACATCCTGTACATTAATCAACAAGACGGTACGTTCAAAGATCAATTAAGCAGCCATATCAAGCATACTTCTTATGCAGGCATGGGTAACGACATCGCTGATATTGACAACAACGGCAAGCCCGATATCTTTGTCTTGGATATGCGCCCCGCGGACAATGAAAGACAAAAATTGATTATATCCTCCACCGGCTATGATCGATTTCAAATGATGTTGCAAATGGGTTACGAACCGCAATACAGTCGTAATACCCTGCAATTGAACCAAGGCGAAGGGAAATTCAGTGAAATAGGGTTTTTATCGGGCATTAGTAGTACCGATTGGAGTTGGAGCGCTCTTTTCGCTGATTATGACAATGATGGCAATAAAGATCTTTATGTAACCAATGGCTTCTTGCGAGATCTGGGAAATTTGGATTATATCCATTATCAGAATATATATGATACACCCTTGGGTGACCCCGAGACCAAGATTAAAAACAAGCTGGAATCCATTCAAAATTTACCCGCGGCCAAACTTGTGAATTATGTATTCCATAATCAGGGGGATATGACATTCAAGGATGCTTCCGCTGAGTGGGGTATAAGGGAAGCCAGTTGTTCCAATGGAGCAGCGTATGCCGATTTGGACAATGATGGGGACTTGGATCTACTGGTCAACAATGTAAACGAGCCTGCCTTTGTCTACGAAAATCAAAGTGAAAAAAGGCAACCTAACAACTATTTACGCATTAGGTTGAAGGGAAAAAAAGGAAATTTATCGGGCCTTGGCTCAAAAATCAAAATTACTACGGGCGCTACTACTCAGTTTTATGAGCACTTTTTGAGCAGGGGTTATGAATCGAGTGTAGACCCTACCATTCATTTTGGCTTGGGAGAACACCAAGTGGTTGATAGTATTGAGGTTTGGTGGCCAGATGAAAGCTATCAAGTGTTAAAGCAGACAGCTGCCAATCAATTAGTAGCTATAGATCAATCCAAGGCTATAGTAAAGCCTTTTCCAAAAAATAATACCTATGCAGACCAAAGGTGGTTCAATGAGATTACCGATAGCTTGGGAACAAAGTTCAGACATCAAGAAGATTTAATGGTCGATTTTAAACTGCAACCCATCTTACCCCATATGCATTCCCGAAGTGGGCCTGGAATTGCCGTGGCTGATGTTAATAGTGATGGTATGGAAGATTTTTTCATAGGTGGCGCTGCAGGTCAGTCAGGGGAACTATTCCTACAAAGCAAAAATGGGACCTTCGAACCCAAGAATTGGGTCAAGGATGGCACTTTTGAGGATATGGGCGTATTGTTCTTCGATGCCAATTTAGATGGTCACCCAGACCTCTATGTGGTAAGTGGGGGTGTCATAGCCTCATCAGAAGGTACTGCGTATCAAGATCGTTTGTACATTAACGACGGACAGGGTAATTTCTTCAAATCTGACGCACTTCCCAACATCTCGGCCAGTGGCTCCGTAGTAACGGCTTCTGATTTTGATCAAGATGGTGATTTAGACCTCTTTGTAGGGGGGCGTGTGGTTCCAGGACAATATCCTATGCCCGCTAAAAGTTACCTCTTGGAAAACCTGGCAAATGAAGACCCAGAGCATTTAAAGTTTAGGGATATTAGTGCCAATGTTGAAGAATGGGAGAAATTGACCATGGTAACCTCGGCCATTTGGTCAGATTACGATAATGATGGCTGGAGCGATTTGATTGTTTGCGGGGAATTCATGCCCATAACCTTCTTTCGAAATGATAAGGGGCAACTGGTCAATGCCAATAAAATGATCAACCTGAAGAATACAGAGGGTTGGTGGAACAGTATTGCAGGAGGGGATTTTGATGAGGATGGGGATATTGATTATTTGCTGGGCAACTTGGGACTGAACTCAAAATATAAGGCATCGGTGCATGAGCCATTGTGTATCTATGCGAAGGACTACGACAAAGATGGCCGAATAGACCCGGTCATGTGCTACTATATTGATCAGGAGAATCATCTTGCGCATTCAAGGGATGAGATTATCGGTCAGATCAATGCCATGAGAGGAAGATTCAAAACCTATCAATCGTATGCCCAAACCAATTTTAAAAAATCATTTTTACCCGAGGAATTGGAAGATGCCTATGTGGTAAAAAGTCATAACTTTACTAGTGTGTATATCGAAAATAAGGGTGATGGCAATTTTTCCCTTAATCCACTTCCGTTAGATGCCCAAATGGGGCCATTGGAAGGCATTGTTGTCGAGGATTTTGATCGGGATGGCCATCAGGATGTGGTTTTGACCGGCAACTCCTATGTTACGGAAGCCGCAACAGGCCGCTATGATGCAATTATGGGTATTCTGTTAAAAGGAAATGGGGATGGAAGTTTTAATCCAATCCCTTTGGCCAAAAGTGGTTTTATAAACGATTTTGATGGGAGCGGGTTGAGCATCATGCGAAATGCCCAAGGAAAATCGTATGTATTGGCGGCCAATAATGACGGTCCGTTACGGATTTTTACCACTACCCAAACAACTGCACGAGGTAAAGTTTATACGGCTAATGCAAATAGCAAGACTGCCTTGATCACGCTGATAGACGGCAAGAACTATAAATTGGAATTTTATTATGGTTCGGGATATTTATCCCAAAGAACCAGAAGTATACCTATACATGACTAAATAAAGGAAATCAGGGTAACCGATTTCAATGGCAAATCGAAAATTGTTTATACAAATGAGGAAGTTAAGTAG
>JAHHKH010000145.1 GCA_018679695.1 Maribacter sp. | reverse complement strand
AGTTTGAGCAGGGAAGAACGGGATAAAATGATGGGGATTTTCATTAAAAAAGCGCTTGACTTAAACCCAGAAAGCCCGGATGTGAAACTTGCCAAGGCCGATTATGATTTTAAAAACAGAAATATTCTCAACGATTCTTCTGAGATCATTTCAGCATTTAGAGCGATTTTGAAAATGAAACCTAATAGTGACAGGTGTAGTTACAGATTATACCAAGTGCTTAGGAGTATCGGCAAATATGATGCAGCCCACGAATATCTCGAAAATACTGTGAGAATGGATCCCTTAAATTCTTTTTATAAAATCGTCTTAGCAAGGGATTTATTTTGGAAGAAGAATGAAAGGGAGAAAGGTTTCAGGATTATTGTAGAAGAAGGATTAAAAGATAACCCAAATAGGGGTACGGTCCATTTCAAAGCCCTGATGCTGGCAGATCAACCATCAAGTGATTATTTATCCGCTATTAAAGTAATCAATAAGGCTCTAGGAGAACAACCGTATACCTACGGTTACTTATACTGGGGGACATTGTTGGCTCTTGATCTGAATTTGGTGCCTCTGGCCAAAAAATATGCCCAATTGATACAAATTAAATACCCGGACAACCCCATTTATACCTACGAACCTGCATTTAAACTGTGCATAATTGAAAGCAGATACGAGGATGCCTTGGACTTGACAAAAATTTGGTTGGAAAACAAAGGACTTGATGAGAAAATTGCATTTGCCAATCTAGCCAAAATATACTTTTTACAAGGGAAATTTAAGCAATCAGAAGAGATTTTAATCGAGAATTTTTCTCATGTATTCGAAAGAATAGATAATGGACAATTGACAATTGACGGCATACAACTCACGGATATTGCTCCTATAAAAAGTTATATTGAAGTCTTGAGGGAAAAAGGTGAAACCAATAAGGCCGCATTTTATTCCAGTTTCTTGTGTTCCTATTACAATAAACACGTCCAACGCGTTATCTGGGGAGAAAAAATGTATTCGATGGATTGCTACTATCTGCAAGATGATATAAACGGTTTTTTAAGTGCTTTGAATGAAACTTTTTTTATTACTGGGAACCGTCTTTCAATTTTTAGCAACCTGAAGAGTTCTCGGTATGCCGCTTTTGAAGACAAGGCCGATTATCAAGAACTCTTTAAGCGGATCGACTTAGAAACACAGCTTATGCGCACTGAGGTCATCACTTTCCTAAAAGAACATGGCGACTGGGACACAGCCTGGGATGAAGCAATTGATAATTAATTCTATTCCCAATTAATTGATTGAAGTTTTATTTGGGTTTCGCTTGGTATTTCGAATTTACCCGCCATAAGCGGGTTTTGAGAATTGCCAGTGACTTGACCGAGGATTTTACCCAGGAACTTCTCCTTATAAGGAAAGATGCTCTACAGCAAAAGGATATAGTTATTAATGATATCCCACTTATATAAACTAAGATAGTTTAATTAGATCAAGCCCAAAGTTGGTTGGGGCTTATTGGTCATGTGCCACATCATTATATGTATACATAAGGGAGCGTCACAAATGTAGCAGTGGTTGGTCTTTCTTAACATAGGATGGCGTAGGTGATGGCCAGCTAGAAAAGCGATATTGGCCACTACTGTATTGCAAGAAAAAGCTGTTCTAAGAATGTGCCTGATAAATCGGAGATCGACCATTGAAGATATATTGGACACATTAAAATTATGTCAGGTTTTTGCCGAGGTAGTTTATCGTTCTTTATGACAATGGTCTGGCCGACCACTACAATCAATTTTGGGTTCAGTTACTTCAGAAATACTGGGATAAGGCTCAATTTCTTACAACAATTTAAAACCGATGGGAATGCTGTAGGGAACCTTGACAGCGCGTCCTCGTTGTTTTCCAGGTTCCATTCTCGGTAAAGAGGCTATAATGCGCTCCGCTTCCGCTTCGAGAAGTTTGTCCGGCCCGCGGGTTCTTATCTGGCTTATGCGGCCATCCGTATCTATGACGAACTGCACATATACCTTTCCTTCGATACCCATTTCTAACGCTATTTCCGGATATTTAAACTTTTTAGCAATATGTTCCTGAATCTTTTGTTGGAAACAAGCTCTTTTCTCTTCCTTTGTACCTTGCTCGCAGCCAGGAAACACAGGAATATCCTCGATAACGGCAAAAGGCACTGATATTTCTTCCTCTTCTTCACCAACCTCAACATCATCAACATCAACTACTGCCTCGACCTCTTGATCTTGACTGGATTCGGTACTCTCGATTACAGTTTCTTCGATTTCAGCGGCATCTTCGACGACTTCAATAATTTCAGGGGCGGCAGGAGGAGCCGGTGGTGGTGGGGTTTTAATCTGTTCCGTTGTCGGAACTTCTTCGTCCAACACATCCTCAACATTCATAGAAATTTCATACTCATTTGTTTTATCATACGTTTTCCATTCCAAACCTCGCCAAACCAAAAACATAACAACAGTCAGCCCTATGACAAAATAAGTACCGCTATTTCTTCCTAAATCCGCTTTTGGATTCTTTTTTGGTTCCATGACCTGTCTATTAGCTACCTTAAGTTATACCAATGATTACATTTTGTCAATGATATTCATCATGCTCTGCACCGGGGAAGTAATTATGTCATTTTTCCTTTAGGAATTCTTATCTTCTATCTATATGGAAGAAGGAGATAGGCAGCCACCCGCCCTTACCGAACGGTACCTGCCCGTATATGTTCAGGCGGGCGTTCGGGCGGGTTAATTATAGCCATTATTAGCCATTCGTTAATTTTGATTTTCTTTTAATTCTATAGTTATCATATTTATAAATTCTCCTAAATCTTCCAACCACTGACTGTACCATTCTATTTGATTATTTCTATTAGCAATACAAGTTCTTAAAACTGTAGCATATTTTTTGGATTTCTGCAATTCTTCATAGTCATTAGGTTTCATTTCACCCCCAAATTCCACGGACTCAAAAAGCTCTGCTAGTATAGGAGAAGCTGTGGAATAATGATAATCATGTAGTCTTGAATTGAAAATTCCAAGCCATCCTCTTTTATAGAGACCGAGTTTTATTCGTAAAGAATCATTCTTTATTGTATTCATTCCGTATGTCTTCAGAGTTTCATAAGCTGTATTCTTAATGGTTGGATGATTCCAGGTGATAGCCCGAGAAAAATGATAATCCAAGGAATCATGATAGGGCAGGTTATTTTCTAAATGGGTCAAAATAATTTCTGCGGACTTAATATATCGTTCACTTCCCTTTATCGACACACCTAATTGCCACATGTTCATCTCAACAAAGGGGAATAAGTCCTCTAAAAGCTTCTTCTCAAAATATTCACCTTTTTTTCCTCATTCCAATTATTTATCTGTAATGCAATCAATATCCCAATAACAACAAGCACAATCTCACCAATGGCATATAAAAGGTATTTGCCTGTTCTATTTTCAATTAGGAGTTGTTGGCGGATTTTTCTAAAGAATTTGATCATGTGAAGTAGAT
>JAHHKH010000423.1 GCA_018679695.1 Maribacter sp. | reverse complement strand
GCAGACGCCATGGCCAAAAGACAAAGATTAGGCGAGATTTATCAGCATTATGTGGATCGCTGTTTTAAGGCAGGGGCCATGGACTTTGATGATCTATTACTAAGAACCAACGAGCTTTTGACCCGTTTTCCTGAGGTTTTAATGAAATATCAGGATCGGTTTCGGTACATTTTGGTAGACGAATATCAAGATACAAACCATTCGCAATATTTAATTGTAAAAGCACTTTCGGATCGCTACCAGAACATCTGTGTTGTAGGGGATGATGCCCAAAGTATTTATTCGTTCCGAGGAGCCAACATCAGTAATATCCTAAATTTTCAACGGGATTATGATGATGTCGGTATATACCGCTTGGAACAGAATTATCGTTCAACCAAGAATATCGTTAATGCGGCGAACTCGATTATAGCCAAAAACAAGAACCAACTTGAAAAAGTGGTTTGGACGGCAAATGATGAAGGTGCGGCAATAAAGATACATCGGAGTATAACAGATGCGGAAGAAGGTAGGTATGTAGCCAGTTCTATTTTTGAGAATAAAATGCAGAACCAACTAACCAATGGTCATTTTGCAGTCTTGTACCGTACCAATTCACAATCCAGGGCAATTGAGGACGCGCTTCGAAAAAGGGACATTCCTTATCGTATCTACGGTGGACTCTCGTTTTATCAGCGTAAGGAAATAAAGGATGTTTTGTCGTATTTACGTCTTGTAATCAATCCTAAGGATGAGGAGGCTCTAAAGCGGATCATCAATTTTCCTACTCGGGGTATCGGACAGACTACTGTTGATAAATTGGTAGTTGCAGCCAATCATTATGGTCGCTCCATTTTTGAGGTTATGGAAAATTTGGATCGGATCGATCTTAAGATAAATGCCGGTACCAAAAGAAAATTAGAGGATTTTGTGACCATGATCAAAAGTTTTCAGATCATGAATGAAGGTGCCGATGCTTTTACCCTTGCTGAACATGTTGCCAAGAAGACAGGAATACTTCTTGAATTTAAAAAAGACGGTACTCCTGAGGGAATTGCTCGAATGGAGAATATTGAAGAATTACTTAATGGCATAAAGGACTTTGTAGAAGGTCAGAAAGAACTTGCGGATGCTACAGGTGACATTAGTGAGTTTTTGGAGGATGTGGCATTAGCGACCGATTTGGACAAAGACACGGGTGATGATGATCGGGTAGCATTAATGACCATTCACTTGGCAAAAGGACTCGAATTTCCTTATGTCTATGTAGTTGGAATGGAGGAGGATCTTTTTCCTTCCGCCATGAGTATGAATACCCGAAGTGAATTGGAGGAAGAACGACGATTGTTCTATGTTGCTTTGACAAGGGCCGAAAAGCAAGCCTATTTAACCTATACACAAAATAGATACCGCTGGGGTAAATTAATCGATGCGGAACCTAGTAGATTCCTCGAGGAAATTGATGAACAATATGTTGAGAATTTAACCCCGATCGATAATGGGTATCGTTACAAATCACTGATTGATGCCGATATTTTTGGGGAAGTTGACAAAAGCAAATTGCGTCGAATAAAACCCAAAAATGGGACTCCGCCTTCGGTTACCAAACCCAATGAAACCCAACTTCGCAAATTACGAAGACTGAAACCTGAACTTTCAAAACCTATAGGAAACACCAATTCAATAGACCCAAATCTTACCGAGGGAACCAGGGTCAATCATACACGATTTGGTAAAGGAGTGGTATTGAAAATCGAGGGAGCGGGCAATGATAAAAAGGCCGAAATAAAATTTGAGAAAGGAGACATTAAAAAACTTTTGTTGCGATTTGCCAAATTAGAGGTGTTGTAGTAAAACCAGTTCAACAATAATAGTAAGAAAAAACCAGTTGATGAAAAATCAGTATATCCATTTCTTGTTTGCATTCGGGCTACTCAACCTATTTCTGGCTTGCAGTGAATCGTCAAAAAACGAAATTAAGGTTATAGAAGAAGAAACCATCGAAATCATCGAAGGATTAAATGTAAATGATCCCGATTATTGGGATAATGCCGAATTGGTATGGAGCGATGAGTTCGATGGAACGGACCTTTCCCTAACCAATTGGAAATTTGAAACTGGGCAACACGGTTGGGGAAATAACGAATGGCAAAATTATGTAGCAAACGATAATGTTGCAGTAAGTGACGGCACATTGAAAATAATCGCAAAAAAGGTAGGCACTGGTCAAAAAGTAGGCGATTATACCTCGACAAGATTGAATAGTACTGAATCGTTCACTTTTGGCCAAATGGAAATAAGGGCTAAAATACCTGATGATAAGGGAAAAGGAATATGGCCGGCATTATGGATGCTAGGGAATAACATAACAACTGTTGGTTGGCCACAATGTGGTGAAATAGATATGATGGAATATGTGAGCTTTGACCCTAATAAGGTTCATTTTACTATTCATAGTACGGCCAATAACCATGTCAATGGAACCCAGGCAACCTCAGGGGCCTTAGATCTTGAAACTATTGAAGAGGAATTTCACACCTATGGTCTTCTATGGACAGAACAATATCTTAAGTTCTATATTGATGAAGTAGATAATATTAAATTCACCTTTCGAAGACCCGCTGGGGCCAATGACAATAACTGGCCTTTTTCAAAACCATTTTACTTTTTAATGAACATAGCCGTAGGTGGTAATTGGGGTGGTCTGGAAGGCGTAAATGATGATATTTTTCCTGCTGTCATGGAAATTGATTATGTTAGGGTATATCAGGTGAATGAGGAGTAGTAACAGGAACAATGGCCGAGTTAATAAGAATCTACGAGGAGAATCCGAACCCCAAACAGATTACAAGGGTGGTTCAGGCACTTAAAAAAGGTGGTCTGGTAATTTACCCAACAGATACTGTTTACGGGCTAGGGTGTGATATTACCAATACCCGTGCATTGGAAAAAATAGCCAGAATCAAGGGTATAAAATTGGCAAAAGCGAATTGGTCCTTCATCTGTGCGGATCTAAGCAATCTGTCGGACTATGTAAGGCAGATAGATACAAAAACCTTTAAAATCTTGAAACGCGCATTACCAGGACCCTATACCTTCGTTTTGCCAGGCAGTAGTAGTTTGCCAAGGGATTTTAAGAAGAAAAAAACAGTAGGAATTCGAATTCCTGACAATAATATCGCCCAAGCTTTGGTAAGGGAATTGGGGAATCCTATTGTATCTACCTCAATATATGATGAAGATGAACTTTTGGAATACACCACCGATCCTGAGTTGATCTATGAGAAATGGCAAAATCTTGTGGATATTATAATTGATGGTGGTTATGGCGATAATGTGGCCTCAACCGTAATCGACTTGTCTACTGATGAGCCCTACGTTCTTCGAGAAGGAAAGGGAAGTTTGGATATTTTATAGTCCTTGAATAGGTACCATAAAAAACCGCCCTTTACTCAATTGTAAGGGCGGTTCCTTTATTTTATCGTTCTTCTATTTAATTATTGATGGCAGGATCTTTCATTCCTTCTTCAATCATACTATAAAATTGATCCAATTTAGGAAGTACCACGATTCTTGTTCTTCTGTTTTTGGATTTTTCAGTTGGTGATACAGGAATGTATTCAGCTCTACCGGCAGCGGTCATACGCTTAGGGTCAACACCATAATCGTTTTGTAATACCCTAACGACTGCAGTTGCACGCTTAACACTCAAATCCCAGTTATCCAATAATATGCCTTTTCTATAAGGAACGTCATCAGTGTGGCCCTCTACCATAAATTCAAAATCAGGCTTATTGTTAACAACTTTGGCAACTTTACCCAATACTTCCTTAGCTCTATTTGTAATGTTATAACTTCCGCTGCTGAATAACAATTTATCGGAGATTGAAACAAATACAACACCTTTTTCCACGCTGATTTCTATATCCTCGTCATCCAAGTTACCCAAGACTCCTTTTAAACTTTGTACTAAGGCCAAGTTAACAGAATCCCTGCGTGTTATGGCATTCTGTAATTTTCTAATGGTAAGGTCTTTTTCCTGAAGACTTTCCAACGACTTTTCAAGGTTTTCAGCACCTTTAGTCGTGAGTGTAGTCAAATTACCCATATTGTTGATCAAATCTTGGTTGTTTGCCTTTAAAAAAGCATTTTGATCTTCAAGTGTTTGTAATTTAGAAGTTGCGGTCGCTTTCTCTTCGAGACAGGTGTTCAACTTAACTGTTGCAGAATTCAATAGATCCTGGGTTTCTTTTTGTTTGGCCTCCAAGTCCGCATATTTCTTTTGCGAAACACATGATGATAACAATAATGTTACTCCCAACAAGCCTAAAATAATTTTTTTCATAATGATGTATATAACTAAATATTAATTGTTTGGTACTCTACGGTAAAATCTAATTCAACCCCAAAATTATATAAATAGAGCGCCTTAGATTCGGTAAAATTAGTTAATCTTTTACTAAAATGTTAAATTTCTTTATGTGATGTACGAAATGAGACCATACTATGGATTTTGTGACATAGTATTTTTTTATAAAATTATGCTTCTCACGCTTTTTGTACATCCGTGCAAATTTGGCATAGAAATTTAAATGCGCCCTGAATATCGCGAAACAATGGTTGAATTTAAATTGCAGGATAAAGCGCAATCCTGCTACGGTATCCAAGAGAAGTCTTAAAAATATAATTAGAAATGCCTTTCTTCTAGGAAGGTTCTTTGTTATTGAGAAGAGCGAATTCCTAAAATTCAAATAGGTTTTTTTAGGATTCATATTACTAAGCGTGGAACCCCCGAGATGATAAACTTTTGAAGCTCCAATATAATATATCTTATAACCCGCATTTTTTGCCCTCCAACAAAGATCTACCTCTTCTTGATGTGCAAAATAATCCTCATCGAAACCACCAAGATCCTTATAGACCTCACTTTTAATGAACATACATGCGCCTGTTGCCCAAAAAATTTCCCGGGTATCATCATACTGGCCCATATCTTTCTCCAATTCCTGAAAAATTCTCCCTCGACAGAAAGGATAGCCCAATTGATCGATAAAACCACCGGCAGCACCAGCATATTCAAAATAATCCTTGCGCAATAAATCCAAAATCTTAGGTTGTATTATTGCCGCTTCAGGAATTGTTTCAAATGCCGTCCTTATTGGCTTTAACCAATTGGGAGTTACTTCAACATCAGAATTCAGGAGGCAGTATATATCAGCATTTACGTAACGTAAAGCATCATTATAGCCTTTTGCAAAACCCCCGTTGACCTTATTTTGTATTATTTGTATTTGGGGATAATTCCTTTTCAAAAAATCGACCGAACCATCGGTAGAGGCATTATCTGCCACATAGATATCTGCATCACCGGAATATTGAATAACCGACGGTAAGTATCTTTCCAAAAGTACCTCTCCGTTCCAATTGAGTATGACGATGGCTATTTTCAAAACGCTTGCAAATTAACGGCTAAAATCAGGAAATTGTTCCAAAAAGGTATATTTTTCTTTTTTATAGTCCATTTTACAATAAAAATGCTCCAAGCCATTGGTGACCATCAGAAATTTTGCATTCAACTTCATGTTATACCGGGCAATTTGATCGAAGGTGGGTTGGGTTATCGCAATCTTTGGGGATTTACACTCCACGAGTAAAATAATATTCCCTTTTGCATCAAATACCAATATGTCATAACGCTTTTTGAGGGTATTGATTGTAAGTTGTTTTTCAACGTTTATTAGGCTTTTCGGGTATTTTTTATCACGGATCAAGAATTGAATGACGTTTTGACGTACCCATTCCTCAGGTTGTAAAACAACAAACTTTTTACGAATGACATCAAAAATATGGACTTTATTTTCGCTATTTTTGAAGCGAAAGTCATAAGTCGGAAAGTTAAGCGGTCGCATGGCACAAAATTGATGATTTTTTTTGGATGAATGAAGTAAAACAAATTGTGACTGATGTGCGAAACGGAAAAATAAAACCGATATATTTTCTGTTTGGCGAGGAACCGTACTATATAGACAAATTATCCCAGTTCATTGAGAAGAATGTCTTGACCGAAGAGGAAAAAGCATTCAATCAGATGGTGCTTTATGGAAAAGAAGTGAGTATCGATGATATTGTTGGTCATGCCAAACGTTATCCCATGATGGCCGATAAACAGGTAATCATTGTGAAAGAGGCCCAAGAACTATCACGGACCATAGAACAACTTGTCGACTATGCCGAAAATCCCCAGCCGACAACGGTGTTGGTACTCTGTTATAAATACAAAAAACTTGATAAACGCAAGAAATTGTATAAATCAGTAAGCAAGCATGGCATTTTGTTCGAGAGTAAGAAACTCTATGAGAATCAAGTGTCAGAGTGGTTGAGAAAAGTTCTTCACGGTAAAGGATATAGTATTTCCCACAAAGCCGCTATAGTATTGGTTGAATATTTGGGGACTGATTTGAGCCGGATCAGTAAAGAATTGGATAAGCTAACATTGGTATTACCAAAGGAAAGTCAAATTACACCTGCTGATATTGAAGAACATATTGGAATTAGTAAGGATTACAACAATTTTGAGTTGAAGAAGGCGATAGGGGAAAAGAATGTACTTAAAGCAACAAGGATAATTAATTACTTTGCCCAAAATCCGAAAGACAATCCGTTTGTATTGACAGTTACGCTATTGCATAACTTTTTTTCACAATTATTGCAATATCATGGTTTAAATGACCATTCCCCAAAAAATGTGGCCAGTGCTCTAAGGGTTAACCCATATTTTGTTGGGGAATACCAAATTGCTGCCAAGAATTACCCTATGAAAAAAGTAAGCGCAATCGTATCCCACCTGCGAGAGATGGATTTGAAGGGAAAAGGTGTAGGGGCCTCGGGTGTCCCTCAAGCTGATCTTTTAAAAGAGCTATTGGCCAAGATTTTCTAGTTATTTTTTATCAATACTGAACTTTCCAGGCCCCAATAATAGTATAACAATAAAGAATGCCAGGAATAAAAATGCTTTTTCCTTGGTTCCAAAAGGATCGGCCGAGTGCACTATGAATCCCGCAACCAACATGGTTATGGCTGGTGGAATGGCCATCCAGCGTGTTTTAAAACCAATGATAATCAAAATAGGGCATACAAACTCACCAAGAACGGCCAAGAAAAGCGAAGGGGTGGCACCAATCCCTATGGGGTCCCCGAATTCGAAATTACCACTTATTAATTTTTGGAATTTTGGGATGCCATGTGTCAATAACATTGCAGAGGGTGCAATTCGGAGCAGCGCCAAGCCGATATGCGTTTGAAGGTTATTTTTCATAAAAGTAAAATTTGAAGTAACTAAATTTACCATTTTTTTAATAAACCAAAAAGATTGTTGAAAGTTGATATAGATCCTAGTAAATGTTATATTTAGAATCTTAAGTTTCACTAATCCAATTAATCATCCATCATGAAGAAAAATGTATTGCTTTTATTAGGTTTCCTATGCCTTACACAATTAAATTTTGCTCAAAGTTTTGAATTTACCGCTGATAAAATTGATATCCCGTATGAACGATTTGTATTGCCAAACGGATTGACACTTTTAGTACATGAAGATCACAAGGCTCCTATTGTTGCCGTAAATGTATGGTACCATGTAGGCTCTAAGAACGAAAAACCCGGGAAAAGTGGGTTCGCCCATTTATTTGAGCATTTGATGTTTAATGGTAGTGAGAATTACAATGATGACTATTTTCAGGCTTTGGAACGAATTGGAGGTACAGATTTGAATGGTACCACAAATTCGGATAGGACCAATTATTTTCAGAATGTACCTGTTGCCGCCTTGGACCAAGTATTGTTTTTGGAATCTGATCGGATGGGGCACTTATTAGGCGCTGTAGATCAAGAGTTACTCGACGAACAACGAGGTGTAGTTCAAAATGAGAAACGTCAAGGGGAAAATCAACCCTATGGCAAACAATGGGACCTGCTAACCAAAGCGATGTACCCAAAAGGACATCCATATTCATGGACGGTTATTGGGGAGATGGAAGATTTGAATGCCGCCTCATTGGAAGACGTGCATGAGTGGTTTAAGGCCTATTATGGTGCTGCCAATGCTGTTGTTGCCGTGGCTGGTGATATCGACCCCCAGGAAGTGTATAAGAAAGTGTTGAATTACTTTGGCGATATTCCTTCTGGCCCAACAATCGAAAGACAAGAGGTAAATATACCCGTGCATAATGGGGATACCTATCAGGTTTATCAGGATAGGGTTCCTGAAACTAGAATACTCTTTGCTTGGAATACGCCACAATTTGGGCATAAGGAAGATATCCATTTTGATCTTATAGCCTCAATACTAACAAGTGGTAAAAATTCGAGACTTTATAAAAAACTAGTTTATGAAGACCAAACGGCGAGTTCAGTAGTTTCATTCCAGGCCTCAAGTGAAATTGCCAGTGGTTTCATGACCTGGGCCAATGTTAAACCGGGTGTAGATCCAGAAAAGGTAAGAATGCAGTTGCAGACCGAAATTGATAGATTAATTAACGAAGGTCCTACGGAAGCCGAATTGAAAAGGGTGAAGGCCGCTTATTTTTCAAGCTTTATCAAAGGACTGGAACGAATTGGCGGTTTTGGGGGTGTCTCTGATATTTTGGCTTCAAATGAAACCTACTTTGGTGATGCATCCTATTACAAAACTGTCTTGAAATATGTTGAGGAGGCAGGTATTCAAGATATACAGAATACTGCCAAGAAATGGTTGACCCAGGGCAAACATACTTTGGTCTGCAATCCGTTTCCTGAATATGATGTTGTGAAGTCAACCGTGGATCGGTCCAAACTTCCTGAACTCGGAGCTCCCAAAAGTTCAAAATTCCCGGAATTGGAAAGGGAAAAATTATCGAACGGTCTCAATATAGTTCTGGCTAAAAGAAAAGGAGTATCTACTGTCGTAATGCGTTTAATGGTTGACGCCGGTTATAAAACCGATCATTTGGCCAGTCCGGGTACGGCGGCATTGGCTATGAATTTATTGGATGAGGGGACTAAAGATCTTACCTCTTTGGAAATAAATGAGCAACTTCAATTATTGGGGGCCAGTATAAGCACATTTTCCAACCAAGATAATTCCACGGTTTACATGAATACCTTGAAACCTAGTTTGGATGCAAGTATCGATATTTTCGCCGACGTAATATTGAATCCGGCATTTCCGGCCAAAGAATTCGACAGGTTAAAAGTTGAGCAAATTAATAATATAAAGAACGAAAAGTCACAACCCTTTCCAATGGCCCTTCGGGTAATGAACAAATTATTATACGGAGATGGGCATCCTTACAGCAATCCCTATACAGGAACAGGTTATGAATCTACGGTGGATAAACTGACAAGGGAGGATATCCTCAAGTTTTATGATTCATGGATGAAGCCGAATAATGCGACTATCGTTGTGACTGGGGATGTTGAAATGAGTGAACTGAAAAGCAAGTTGCAAAAATCACTGGGCAAATGGAAAAAAGGAAGTGTACCTGAGATTACCTTTACCAAACCCAAAACCAATACTAAGAATACACTCTACTTAATGAATAGACCAGAATCACTCCAATCAGTAATAATTGCTGGTTATTTAACGGAGAAATATGGGGGCGTATCAGAGATTGCGCTTGAACAGATGGTAAGTATTCTTGGAGGTGACTTCACTTCGCGGATCAATATGAACTTAAGGGAGGACAAGCATTGGGCCTATGGAGCAGGCGGTTTGGTTTTAGGCTCTAAGGAAGAACGTCCGTTTATTGTTTATGCTCCGGTTCAAACAGACAAATCGGCGGAATCAGTCACCGAATTAAGAAAGGAAATATCTGAATTTGTTACGACTAGACCTGCCTCTCAAGAGGAGTTGGATAAAGTTAAAACCAATCAAATTCTAAAATTACCTGGCCAATGGGAAACCAACAGTTCAGTGAATAGTTCTGTAGCCAATTTGGTTCGTTATGATTTACCGGATGACTATTACCAAAAATATGATGGGAATGTTCGTAATCTTTCCATTGAGGATATTAAAAAAGTAAGTAATGTAGTCGTTAAACCGGATGAGGTAAATTGGTTTATGGTAGGGGATAGGGCCAAGATTGCAAATAAACTCGATGAATTGGGTTTTGATGCTATAATTGAGATTGATGCTGACGGGAACCCTATTGAACCTAGTGTTAAGACACCCGAAAAAGAAATCAAGAATTAATTAAAATAGAAACCCCGCTAAGCAGCGGGGTTTTTAATCTAAAATGTCCGATTACCTGAGTCGTGGATATGCATTAGGATTTACCTCATGCATAATCCCATATACTTTTTCAAAAATATCTTCAGCGTTAGGTTTGGAGAAGTAATCGCCATCGGTGCCATAGGCAGGTCTGTGCGCCTTTCCTGTCAAGGTTTGGGGTGCACCGTCCAAATATTCATACGCGCCCTGTTTTTCAATAATTTCATTCACAAGGTAAGCGGAACACCCACCTGGAACATCTTCGTCAATGACCAATAATCTATTCGTTTTTTGAATACTCTTCAGGGTATCATGCTTTATGT
>JAHHKH010000142.1 GCA_018679695.1 Maribacter sp. | reverse complement strand
GCCATACATCGTCCCAATCGTACTCCGTAACCGCATTTCCAAACCATTGATGGGCTATTTCGTGTATAACCACATTCCGCCAGCGTTCGTTTCTATCGCCTACTACCGAGTTTGCACTGTAGAGAATGGCCGAGGCGGCCTCCATACCACCACTTACGCTGTTCGACTGAATATTGGCCAACTTTTCATAGGAAAAGGGTCCAATACGATCACTGTAATATTCCAAAGCACTTTTTGTAGGGATGGCAAAATCATAAAACCCTGCATCCCTATCTTGAGGATACACCCAGGTTTGGATTGATTTCCCTTCAAATTCATCTACATATTGAACGGCAAACTTTGCGACTCCCAATACATACAGCCAAGTGGCAATGGGTGCCGACTGCTTCCAATGGCTAAGACGATCGCCATTGCCCAAATCTGTTTCTTCTATTAGTAATCCATTGGAAACCACCTGATAATGTGCAGGTGCTGTAACATTAAATTCACAAGTGGCCTTATCATAGGGGTGGTCAATTGTGGCCAACCAATTTCGGCCCTTATTAGGCCAATTATCACTAAAAAAGGTTCGATCACCATGTTTATTGTTAGCAATCTTTAGGCCCGTAGCCGGTATACCTTTGTAGGTTACTGTATAACTGCTGCGTTGATTCAATGTAGACCGTTCAGGCAGCTGAATGGTCAAGGCATTATTTTCATGGGTGTAGCTCAATACTTTACCCTCGGACATTACATTGCTTACGACCATCCCCTTATTTTCAAGCATTTCGGAGGCTTTGATCAAGTCGAGGCGTAACTTTGTCACACCGGCGGCCAAGTATCGGATGTCAATGGTCTCTACGCAACGAATTTCATCCGTGGTATCCGACAAATTGATGCGGAAAGTATAGTTTATGGCATCTATATTGGGATTTTTCGGATAATTATCGGTTAAAGGAACTGCCGACACCTGGAATAGAGGTAATACCAAGATTATCACTATTAACCAGATTTTCATATGTGAATAAGGTGTATTCAGTACTTGCATAACGCTTATTAATTTTTAAAGGGCAATTCAGTTGCCGGATGGAAGTCAATCAATCCCTTTTCTTTGATGGTTTTTTCCACATCCTCAATTGAAGAAGGTACAAAGGCACTTAGGTTTTCCACGCCATTTTCGGTTACCAAGGCAATATCTTCGATACGGATGTACAGTCTTTCTTCTGGAATCCAGATCATAGGGTCTATGGTGAAGACCATACCTGGCTGTAAGGGCACGTGATGTACAACACCTACGTCATGAACCGCCATACCAACGGGGTGTTGAAAATGGCCCCTGAATCTCACTCCTTCCCGTACTGCTTTTAAATGGTGGGGTTTTGTAAAGCTTTTACCATTTAGATATTTTTTCATATCATCAGCGGCCAGATCGAGAACCTCGTCTGAGGTGACTCCCGGTCTTACATGTTTAAAAAGCGCATCGCGATATGCTACGATGTAATTGTACAACGCTTTCTGTGCATTGTCAAACTTTCCGTTCACGGGCCATATTCGGGTTACGTCACTGGTATAATATTTATAATCGGGTGCATAATCCATCAATACCAAATCACCCGATTTTAGAACATCCGTTTTATGAAAGTAATGTCCCAAATAGGCATTGGTACCCCCTCCGATAATTGAGGCATAGCCATCACCGCGGGCCCCGTTCAAATGGAAAACATATTTGGCAACTGCATCGAGCTGGTATTCGAAGACCCCAGCTTTGGTCGATCTCATGGCTTCTATAATTCCTAGGCCCGCAATCTGCGTAGCTTTTCGTATAAGGTCTATTTCTGCTTTACTTTTAATTAGTCGCATTTGATCCAATATGGGGGAAAGATCACGAATTTCGAACTGTGGAAAGCGGGCATTGATTTTCTGAACAAACAGTGCCTCTTTTGCAGGACTCGTATCCCAGGAATCAGCTGCAGCACGGCCTTGCGCATATAAAAGCTCATCTCTACTGTCATTACCTATTTCAGCAGGGGCCAAGGGTGTAAATAATAAGGGAGTGGCCGATTTTATCAGGCCTGTTCTGAGTAGATCCGCTGATAGGAACTCATATCCCTTAACCTTAGCAACCCCCGTGAGGCTTTTGACCAGGTCGGCATCTTCTGCCGATAGTATTTTTCCCTGTCCCTGTTCCCGGCCTTCATCCCTGTGGGGAAGGTACAGTGTGGTTTGTCTGCTCTTGCCATTTAACAATAGATAAGCATGATCAGTCTCTAATC
>JAHHKH010000401.1 GCA_018679695.1 Maribacter sp. | reverse complement strand
GTACTTGCGTGCCGATACTATAAATGGTTCCAATCCGAAAAAATTTAAATGGGCTTTTTTTGGTAATGCCTGGGCTTCTTTACAAATATAAAAAGAGCGATGCATAAAGCTATTTATTTAAGATGGTTTAAACACTTTTTTATCAACAATTGCGGTAAATTTGCAGCAAGCAGGTCGCCTTATCGCTCTGACGGCCATCGTCAGGGAGGAAAGTCCGGACACCACAGTGCAGTATAGCGGGTAACACCCGTCTCCCCGCCGATGGCGGGGACGGACAAGTGCAACAGAAAGAATGTACAGGTAATGCTGTAGTGAAATCAGGTAAACTCTATACGGTGAAACGCCATGTAAATCAGTGTTTGAGGGCTGCACGCCCGAACTGAAGGGTAGGCGGTTAGAACTTTTGGGTAACCAAAGGTCCAGATAAATGATAAGGGGGTTTATGCCTTACAGAATCCGGCTTATGACCTGCTTTTTTTTACTCTGGGTATTCCAAAATATAATGGCAATCCAAAAAATGGATAGCTAAAACCTAACTGCTTTTCGATTACTTAATGGACCATGTCATGTACTGCAAGATTTGCGTACAATTAGAAATGGGTTTGCGTTCCACCATCTTTTTTGTCAATCAGCGCTGTCAGCTGGTTTAAATCATTTATTGATCTAATTGACAACTTCAAGGCCAATCACATTTTTAATTAAGGAAAAAACTAAATACACTACCCCCATATCTTCTTTCCTTGGAGAAGTGATCCAAATGGGAAAGCTTCATGTGCTTTGAATGTTCTATTATTAACATACCGTCTTCTTTTAACATCCTATTTTTAAATACAATCTCTGGGATTTTCGAAAATTCCTCCAATGTTAAGTCATAAGGTGGGTCTGCGAAAATCACATCGGCCTTTGAATCGGATTTTTCCAAAAAACCAAAAGCATCGCCCTTTACTGTCGAGATTCCCAAATCAAGTTCCCTCGAAATTTTTTCAATGAATTTTATGCAATCGTAATCTGCATCAACAGCTATCAATTCCGTAGTGCCTCTAGACGCAAATTCAAAGCTTATATTACCTGTACCGGCAAATAGGTCCAATACGGCAATATTCTCAAAGTAGTACTTGTTATTTAAAATATTGAACAGTGCTTCTTTAGCCATATCAGTGGTCGGGCGAACCGGAAGTTTTCGTGGTGCCATGATTCTTTTGCCTTTGTGTTTGCCAGAAATAATGCGCATTACAAGGTACTGAGAATAGTAAAATCTGGTGATTTCTGATTTGGGGAAGCCAAGGAATAGTTGACAAAAGTTGGGTTGAATATGGCAATGTCCTTGATATATTTATAGCAAAGATTGAAAATGTCATCTCCTTCTTCAATTGTTCCGTAAAGTAGCACCTTTGTACTCTCAACATCCAGTTCCAATTGTTCCAGGGTAAAAAGCAAATAATATATAAAATCCTCTTTACTCGTAATTGTGAAGCTATTATAGAGCAACAGTTTTTTTTGGGCTATAATCGTGATATCCAATTGCTTTCCGTCAAGATGAACATAACAAACGGGTTCTTTATGAAGAGCTGGATTCTTTAATAGGCCTTGAACCAATACAGTGCCATTATGTTTGTATTCAAATTCCCCGAACAAATCGAAAATATAGTTATTTATATTTACGAAGGGCACATAAACATTGACCATATCATAATTGTGGATCTCATCATATGCAATATGGTCATTGGCAAGAATCTTGGCATTGAACTTAAGATAGTTTGCCAATTCGTTCACATCGAACAATGATTTAGGAACAAAACTGAATAGGCCATTGCTATGAACAACAACAACTTCCATGAACTCGCTATCGATTAAATCATGGGTTGTTAAAAACTGTTCCAGTTGCTTTTGAAGTTCTTGAGGGGATACGTAATTTTTAAAAACCAAACGGTCAGACTTAAGTATCAAATTACCGATCGTATCAAGAACACAAAAAGAAAGTCCATTCAAGCTAACTTGAATGGACAGTTTCATATAATC
>JAHHKH010000390.1 GCA_018679695.1 Maribacter sp. | reverse complement strand
GATCTGAGAAATAGGCCTCGTGGCGCAACTGAATAGCGCATCTGATTACGGCTCAGAAGGTTACAGGTTTGAATCCTGTCGAGGTCACTAAAGGGGATTTTCCACAAATCGAGTGGAAAGTCCCCTTTTTAATTTCCTTCAAATTCCCTGAAAATGAGCGGATTGCACCAAAAATTTCGTTGACCCGAAAAGTTTGAACTAGCTTGTTTTTGAAGTCATACTCAATCCCGTCAGGGAATACCATATATTGTATGGCCCTCTTAGTTTCCAGATTGCCTAACTCCCACAGGGAAGGTAGGTTACAGGCATATCCAAGTGCCATTTTTACGGATTTTTTGAGGTTTGAACTATTGATGCCCCCACTTTCCAGTTTTATCTCCAATTCCCTATGTTTGCTTTTTAGTTCCGGCATAAAAAGGTCGTACTGCGACCTTGAAATTTCGTTCATTACAACGAATCTTCTTTCCAATGTATCAATCCGTTCTTCGAGCTGGCCAAGTTCTTTGGTCAATCGTTTTTGGTCGTCAAGCGCCTCTTGATTCTTATCAATCAAGGTGTCGTGAATTATCTCGGTCAATGGTTCGATATACTTTCTATCGGTTATTCTGAACCTCTCCAATAAATTTAAAAATTCTGCATGGAGCTTTTTGGCACTTCTGTTTTCCTTACTTCCCTTACGCCTATTTTTGTAATAATACAGCCCCTTTTTCTTTACGATAAATCCAGTATAAGGCGTTCCGCAGACCGAGGATCTGACGAACTTTTTCAATGGTAGGTTTTCATCGTCGAACGAATATTTCTTGGGTGTGTCGCCCGTGTGAAGCAAATCATGTATTTTCAGAAAAACCTTCTTTGAAATAAGGGCTTCATGTTTTCCCTGAATCACCTCTCCCGGAATCAGGCTGTTGACAATAAGCCCACAATAAAAAGGGTTCCTGAAAAGATCTGTAAGTTTCTTTGCGTTTATGTTCAGGCCTTTTTCTTTCAGACGTTTTGCAATCTCGACATGGGACATATTGACATTAGCCTTCCATATAAAGGCTTGCTTCAACAATCTTCCTTTTTCCGTGATCACGAAATTCGGAATCTTCCCCTTTCCCGGATTTGTATTGGTGTATCCAAATGGGTATGATCCCGTCCAGTATCCCCTCCGTAACTTTTCCTGCATGCCGGTAATGGATTTGTCCCTACGGATCTGGTTGTCGAAGTGGGAAAACATATGAAAAAGATTCTCCTGGAACGTACCGGCACTTGTTGTCACATCGATTTCCTGAGTGGCCGAAATAACCGCTACTCCTTGCTTTTTTAACTGTCCGCTGATATAGGCACCGTTCGCACCCGTTCTTGAAAACCTGTCGTAGGAATAGACAATGATATAACCGATGTTCTTTCTTCTCTTGACATAGTTCAGCATCTTTTGGAACTCCCTACGTTCATCGCTCTTTGCCGATTCATAGGTTCCCCCGAAATATTCTATTACCTCCAGCTCTTTTCTGATCGCATACTCTTGGCAATACTTGAGTTGGGTGGTCAGACTGGCATTGTTATCGAACTGCTCTTTGCTGGAAACACGGGTGTAAATAACGCACGTATCACTTTTTCCTATGACCCTTCCCTTTTCCTTTTTGGCAAATTGCCCGAATACCTCTAAGTCCATACTGTTATCTTTTTGGTCCTCCTAAGCCCTTTTTTCCTTTACTCCCGTCCTGGATGCCCAAGTTGAAATTCTTCGAAAGGTTTTTTTTTTGACCTATTTCCTTTTGCATCCTCTTGATCGACGTATCATAAAAAAAGTTGACTATCGCCAACATATTGTTGTGTTTCTCGGAAGCTTTGAGCGCATCGATGTATTCTTGCCTATCCTCCTTCAAAATTATGATATGGGGATGTTTGAACTTCTCCAGAATAAAATTGGAGAGCAAGCGGCCCAACCTTCCATTGCCATCCGGGAAGGGATGGCTGTAAATGAACATTTGGTGGAATATGGCACTCAATTCCAAAGGATGCGTTTTTTTGTTCTTGATGGCATCGTCAAAACTGGCCAGAAGCCTAGGCATGTTCGCTATAGCCTTTTTGGTGTCACGGAATACGGTATCACCGGCCGCCATTTGGGTCTTGGCATATTCCCCGGGTCTATGGCCCTTATAGGGCAACGTATTTTTGGTCAATATTCTATGTACCGTTCTAACGAAGGGTTCATTGAAGTCGGAACCCTGGTTTTTCAAAATATGATCGTACGCATTGAAATGATCCATTATTTCGAACGCTTCCAAAAGCGTCTTGTTGACAAGATTAACGGCATATCCCTTTTCCTTAAGTTCCCTGGTGTCGTCCACGCTGAAGCTATTGCCCTCGATACCGCAACTATGGGCCGATAACAGGATTTCATTGTATTTCCTGAAATCACCGGCATCAAAGGCCGATACGATTATTTCATCGTATTTTTCCTTTAGGGAGTCGTATTTTTTCCTAATGGCGACGAACGGATCTTTTCCTTCCATGGGTTAGTTGATATTTAAATCGATTGCTACTTTCTTTTGGGCCTGTCTTTCGGCTTTCCGGAACATTCTTTCGGTCCTGTTCCCATTGTCCGACCCTATTTTATTTTAGGACTTTGTCCTCGTTCTTTACCAGATAATCAAAGGCCTTGTTGACCAGTTCGTTCAATTTCATTTTTTTCCTTTCGGCCATTATAGAAAGCTCCCTGTGGATTTTACTGGACGTACGGATATTGAACACTCCCCTATAGAACCTGTCCGGTTCTTTGCCAAGCTCCTTGCAGGTGTCAAGATAATCGTCGACGGACTCTTCAAAGGCCTCCTTCAGCTCTTTCACGGACCCGCCCTCATAGGTCACCAGATCGCTTGTTCCGATCACCTTTCCGTGCAGCAGGCCGTCCCTTGAACTATACTCCACGGAACCGAAATAACCATTATGTTCCAAATTGTCCGACATCGATTCGATTTTTCCTGATCCTCTTTATTACCTACTGTTTCGGTCGTTCGTGAACTTGACAAAAAGCTTTGTCATTATATCCATTACCAAAGATACTAAAATGCAACTATTATTTAGTTACTTTATATTTTTATATGGTATGTTCATCTCCACTCCCTTTTTGGACATGGTCACAGACTATGTTGGCGAGTGCTAGAAGTTGTTCTACTATCTTTTCCGCATCTTCTTTCGAACAATCCTCAAAACCTTTATAAGTCTTAAGCCATGTACTGTTGAATATTTTGTTTTTCCGCTTTTGCTCAACTATCGGGTTTGACATTTTTCGCACATATCGGCAGCTCCTGTGTCCTGAAGGTCACTACCGTATTTGTAAAAGCAGGCTTTAATTTACCTTTTTTATTTTATGAAATCCTTTGCGGAACCTGTATTTTATTCCATACTTATGAATACCGGTCAACAACTCTTGGTATTCTTGGCTGGACGGATTTTTTTCCTGAATATCCTGTTCACACAAACGATCTTACCATTGCTTTGCTTAATTTCCAGATTTTGAAAATCATGCTGTTTCAACATATCGATGATACGTTCGCCCGTATGTATCCTTTCCAGTCCTTCGATGACATCGACCTCCCCGTTTTTGATGATCAACTTAATGGATAGGAACTTTTTGTTCCGTATCATCTCCAATACTTGGATTTCGGAGAGCGACAATCCTGAAGGTTCTTGTTCGTTACCGTTTTTCATGCGTTTTAATTTTAAAGATCCCACCCTTTCCTTTTTTTCTTCTTTCTTTTGGACTTTTTCCTGATATCATCATCTATGAGTTCCAGCCTGAAAGGAGTCCATTCCGATTCTTCAATTAAAGGCCCGATTACTCCATCTCCCTCAATTTTTCCCAGATGACCTTTTGATTGCCCAGAAGGAATTTCAGGGCCTTTCGCACTTCTGTCAATTCTTGGTTCAGGCCCGATCGACGTTCCATGGTTTCTTTCGCCAGTATGATGAGTTCCTCGTTCTTTTTCATTAGCCGATAGTATAACTGGACGGTCTCTTGTTTGCTCATAATCGATGTGTTTTGTAATACTGTTCCATGAAAATTTTTTACCGAGCGTACTGCCCTTATATACAACGCCTTGATATTTGAACGATATGCCCGAGACTCTTCCCGTGGTCTTGCTTATGTTGAATCTTGGCGATATATGTTGTCCCTCCAGTAACGTGATAAATTCTGTCGTATCCGTTGATTCTGAAATTGCCGAACCGATTTTGTCCTGAAGAACAAGTTTGATCGGGATATTGCCCGTTCTCAGGGTCTTCTCTATTTCTTTTTGTGTAAGCGATTTTTTGGTACTCGTGATACCTACGATTTGGGTCAGTCCGTATTTCTTTTCCAGACCGTTGAGTATTTCCCGACTTCTTCTTTTAATATTGCTGTCGTTTACCGTTCTGCCGGAATACCTGACCCTATTGGCTATAATATGGATATGCTCATGTTCGGTGTCAGTATGCCGGTACATAATGAACTGGTTGTTATCGAATCCCAAGCCCATTAGGTAGTCACACCCGAACGATGCGAATTCCTTATCATCTAAATGGTCCGAGTGCGGCAGGTTCAGGGAAACATGGAGTACCGCTTTACCAAGGCTTGGACGAAGCTCCCTGATAAGATTGAATTCTCGGGTCATTTCAACGGAGCTGGAAAGCTCGATATTGGAATCTATCACGTACCCGACGCCTTCACGTACCTTTTTTTGATTGTAGGCCAGCACTCCATAAAAATCCTTTCCTATGGCTATCTTACCTATCATTGTTCGTGATATTTGATTTGAGATATTGCAAAACCGTTTTTACTTCTTCTATTTGTTTATGGATGCTCAACGGGTCACGGATACCCGAGTTTACAACTTTGGCGATTTGGTTCAGGTTGTTTCCCACTCGGCTCAGTTCAACAAAAAGTTTGCGGTCGGACGGACTTACCCTTTTCTTCGGCAGGGACTTTTCCGTAATTCTTCTTCGGATATATTCGGTAATGGACAGTCCGATGGTTTCCGCATCGGCAGATACTTTCATATAATCGTTTACGGTCATCCTGACATTGACCTGTATTATTTTCAACGACGATAGTTCCTTTTTTGGCCTTCCCATTTCAATGTATTTGTGAGCATCACAAGGCAACCTACAAACGAAGTGCGTAAGGGTTTTTGTTAGCAAAAACACAACTTGCTTCGTGACCTCCGATTAACATAGGTCAAACCTAAAACTTATGGATTGTCAATTAGGGCTTTGCCGTACATGGAGTATTGTACGGTAAATTTTGGCAGAGCTTTACATCCTCGAACAAAGATTTCAAGGGAAGTTTCGGCTTCGGGAACTTGAAAGTATCTATGGCATTTCACTATAAGGTGTTGCCATGCAAGCTTCAAAAAGTATTGGATTCGGCATTTGCTAAAATATAATGATAAACCTTGGCCTTTGGGTCTTCTGTAATGGTCTCCGAATCGTTCAGGGCTTTATGGATCAATCGTAATTCACGATTGGCCAATTCCAAGGCCAGGTTATGATCATATCCAGATCCGATAAATTCCCGCTGCCAATCGGAATGTATAATGTAGGCATTGATGGCAAAACCGATTCGATACTCAATGGAACACAAATAAGCGTTGAGATACGAATAATCATCCAACAGGGTCATACAAAAATGAAGGTCGGGATGGGAATTCCCATAACCTATTTGCCTTTCCCATTCGGCAATTAGCTCGGGATAAGAGTTTCGGAATTCGATAACCGCTCTGGTCAATAAAAGGGATTCGTCCATTTTTTGACTTAAAGTTAATGGGATTTACTTTATCAAAAGTAATATATCAATGTCGGTTATCAACTGTTTTTTCTTCCCCTGACCACAAATGCCCAAAGCGCTGCTTTGGGCTTTCTTTGGAACATTGTTTATTAAGATTGTGCAGAGGGGAAAAGAAGGCCGTTAGGTTTAAAAAGGGTTGACCTGAACAATCGAGTCTATCCTAAAACTGGATCTTTTCGGACATCCGATCCTATAATTTTACACATTCAGGTATCTATATTCTGTCTATTGGGTCTACAAGGCATTCCAGCTATAATCAATGCTATATTGCCATATAGCAATAATCATATGATGCTACTATCATATGACCATAGCATCATATGATTATATGGGTTTATAAATTAACATCCATCTAACCAATCACTCAAGCATTCCAATTTTTTTTTACAATCTTTTTAGTATATTTTAATTACCCTAAAGAGTTCTAAAAATGACCCTTCGCTGAACTTTCATAAAGTTTAGGGAGAAGTATGGGAAATTGAACTTCAGGTAATTGCTAGAAGTTTGAATAAACCTGGGTTTTAATGTTTAACTAGGCGACTAAGGATTTTTTAAACTTTAAGATGATATGCACGGTACCAAAAAACGTTCGTGGCCGTTGCAGAAGTGCTCTTTAAACAAGATATCGATCCGAGTAGACTGGTTTTACGGAGCCTTTAGGAGAACCGGTCTTGGTCGGATTTGCCGGTAAAAGATTGTCAGGTAGCCTTGGAATGCCTCCATGATCGTCTTTAAAATGCGAATAGAGGGTTTACCTCCCCTTTTCTTAAGGTACTTTTTCAGGTTGAATGCGATTGCGGCCATGAGCATGACCTTGTGGGCACCTGCCTTGCCGAGAACGCCTATTTTTCTTAGACCGTAGAACTGGGTCAGGCTGCCGAACACCGGTTCGACCGTACTTTGCCTGAGTCTTTTCATTTGCCTACCCTTTTCGCTATGCTGCCTTGCGTAGGCCCTCAGGTACGGTTCGTCGTATATCGTTCTGGTGATACTTTTGCATCTCTTTTTTGGCGCACATTGGGGTTTCATGGGGCAGGCCTTGCAGTCCCTCGGTGCCGCCCAGTAGTTTTTCAGCACGGTGCCGTGCTTGTTGGTACTGAACCCCTTGAAGGGCAGCGGTCTGTCCATTGGGCAACGGTACTCGTTCCTTTCCTTGTTATAAGGGAAACCTTCTATATCAGGTTTGTATTTCCCGAAAACGGGTATCCACCCGGTGACCCTCCTTTGTTCCAGAAAATCGTAATTGGAACCGTTGGAATACCCGGCGTCCGCCAAGAGGTCCGTCATTGTAAGCCCGTTCTTTCCCAGACGGCCCTGGGTTTTCAGGCCGATATCCTTCAGGTACTGGCTGTCCCTGCCGTCGGCAAAGTCGGCCTGGATATGCGAGATGACCCCTTCCGCGGTATCCACCGCCATACTGCAATGGTAGTCCGGCTTCCTGGCCTTGCCGGGCTTGAACGATATACGGGCATCCGGATCGCGGGGGCTGTAATGTGTCTTGTTGCCCGGCAGGCGCGCCTTCTTGTGGGACGCGCCGGCCAGGCGTACCGGACTGTCCCTCAGATTTTGGTGGTGCTTCTCCACGCGCTTCAGCTCGTGCTCGGGAGCGGAGATTTTTACGGGGGACACGCTCTTGCCATCTCTTTTAGCGGTGCCCGGGTTTTCCTCCGATACTTTCCTCAAGTGGCTCTCCATAGGGGATGCCGGCATTTTCGGCACTACGCTTTCCATTGATGCATTTGCTTTTATCGGGGCCGAATCCACTGCTTGGGTGTGTCCGGATACCATCCCGCTGTCTACGCACAGGGCAAATACCTTGTTGAACAATTTTTCGAAAAGGGATTCCGGGTAAAGTTGCCTCGTCCTACTGATCGTTGAATGCCATGGTAGCTCCTCGTCCAGGTCATAGCCTAGAAAGTAGAGCACGTCCATTCGCATACTGCAGTGTTCCACCAGTTTCCGGTCGGAAGTGATATTCTCAAGGTATCCTGTAATCAACAGCTTGAAGAAGACCACGGGGTCTATCGAGGGGTTACCGGTACATCCATATAGTTCCTTTGTATCCTTATAAATAAAACTCAGGTCGAGCGTTTCGCGGAGCTTCCTGTAAAGGTTATCCTTTGGGATCCGGTCCGACAACTGGAAGCCGGGGAACAGTTTTTCGGTATAGTTCTTTTTGCCTTGCATACCCTTAATTTATGGATTTCCGCTCATTGGCAGAAGCAAGAATTGATGTTTATCGGAGTTGTGCAACAGCCACGTTGGTTTGATGAAACCAAGTCAACTTTCTGTTTCCATAGAGACAATAACAGCTTGATAAGGTTGAAGTGTTACAGATGTGCCTTCTAAGTCTAAATCATCATAATTGTTGATTAATATGTTTTGACCATTTAGCTTTTCCATATCAATAGTTGACTCCCTTTCTGAAAAATTCAGCAAGACCAATACCCTATCTTCCCCAAGTGTTCGGGTGTAGGCGTATACCTGCTCATGTTCGGGAAGCAATAGTTCGTAATCGCCATAAACCAAAACGGGGTTTTTCTTTCGGACTTCCGTCATTTTTTTAAAATGCGACAATACTGAATTTGGATCATTCTCCTGTGCCGCTACATTGATTTCCCTGTAATTGGGATTGACCTTCTTCCAAGGAGTTCCATTTGTAAAGCCAGCATTGGCGGTAGTGTCCCATTGCATGGGTGTACGGCCGTTTTCCCTAGAGCTGTAATTCAGCACTTCCATAAAGGCATCCATATCTTCATTATTGGCCATGGCCGCTTTGTATTTGCCTTTCGCATCTATATCTACATATTCCTCAATTTTGGGCATGTCGAGATTGGTCATTCCCAATTCATCCCCGTAATAGATATAGGGCGTACCGCGCATACTCAATAGAAACGTATTCAACATTTGTGTGGAAACGGTTCGAAATTCCGGGCTGTCATTGCCGAACCTTGAAACCATTCGGGCATTGTCATGGTTGGACAGAAAGATAGAAATCCAACCCTCTTCGGCAAAGGATTCGTCCCAGCTGGTAAAGACATCCTTAAATTCCTTCAGGGTATAGCCTTCGGGAGTTCTTGACAAATCAACGGTTTCAAAATGGTAGGCCATTTGCAGTTCGTTTCTATCGGCATCCACTAGTTTATGTGCATCTTCAAAGGTACTTCCCGCACCTTCCGAAACTGCGAATACGTCATATTTGCGGATAACCTCATTGTTCATTTCCTTTAGATAGTCATGTAACTGTGGGCGCATACCGTACCATTTTATAAAGTCCTTTTCATGGCCTTTTGGAAATTCAGGAAACGTGGTATCCTTGCTTGCAAACTGAAAAGCATCCATCCGAAATCCATCGACCCCTTTTTCTGCCCAAAATTTCATAATATCGTATACTTCCTGACGTACTTTGGGATTTTCCCAATTCAGATCGGGTTGTACTTCGGCAAACGTATGCAAGTAGTAGGCATCTACTGCCTCCACATAATCCCATCCACCCTCTGGGTCAAATAAACTGTGTCGATGAGGTGGTTCGCCTTTTTCAGCAGGCCACCAGTGGTAGTAGTCATGATATTCGTTATCCCTTGAACTACTTGCCCCTTTGAACCATTTATGCTGATCGCTACTATGGTTCACCACTACGTCAAGTACGAATTTGATGCCTCTTTCATGCATACCGTCCAACATAGCATCAAAATCGTCCATCGTACCGTAACGTGGCAAAATGGCCCGGTAATCACTGACATCATATCCGTTGTCGACCAAAGGGGATTCAAAGAACGGGTTCATCCAAACCATGGTGATGCCCAAGCTCTCGAGGTAGTCCAGTTTTTCGACGACGCCCGGGAAATCCCCGAATCCGTCGCCATCTGTATCCTTAAAACTTTGAGGATACAATTGATATAAGATACCTTCTTTCCACCATTTCTTGTTTTTTTCGGTAGCAACGGTTTTTTGCTCCACCTCATTTCGACAACTGCCGGTCAAGACTAACAAAAAAAGTATTAACAAAAATTTGTCCATTGTGGTGTTTTGCAAGCGGGTTCATAAAAAAGCTTGACACCACTAATATATCTGATATTTTTCAGCTGGATTTGGTTTATTTGAAATTTCCGTTGTTCGCTGGACTATTCTTGTCGTTCGCAGAAAATTTGAATCGTTTTTTGTACAAAAAAAGGATTTTTGACCGTTGATCAAATTTTTCAAATTCGAGTAAGAGGGTTTTGAGAAACAATTGAAAGCAAATACTAATATCATTGACAAACAATTAAATTTTAACACTATGAAAAAAGTAATTTTTATGCTATCGTTTATCGCTTGTTCTACGTTGACGGCACAATCCACTTGGAAAGCCGACAACGCGCATTCCAAGGTAGGGTTTGCCATTACCCATTTGATGATTTCCGAAGTGGAAGGCCATTTTGGGGAATTTGACATCCAAGCTACGGCGGATGAGGAATTCAGTAATCCTGATTTCACCGTTGATGTTAAAACGGCCAGTATCGACACGGACAATGACCGTAGGGACGAACATTTGCGTAGCGGCGATTTTTTTGATGCCGAGGCACATCCTTCCCTGGCTTTTAAGACGACCTCTTTTGAAAAAACGGGCGACAAGACCTTTAAACTTACAGGCGACCTGACCCTACATGGCGTAACCAAACCCGTTACCTTAGAGGGAAAACTGAACGGTATTATAACCGACCAACGAAGCCAAAAATTGAAGGCCGGTTTGAAATTAACGGGAACGGTAGACCGCTTGGCCTACGGGGTAGGAAGCGATACGCCAACCTTGGGAGACGAAGTGGAAATGACCATTAATCTGGAAATGGCACAGCAATAAAATAGTTGGTGTTTGTTAGTGAGGAAAACGGTTAAGATGAGAAGGTATAGAAAACATATCAAGATGCTATTTCTTTATCTTGTCTATTTGGCCGTTCTCCTTTTTTTGATAAAAATGGGATAGCCTAACCGGGCAAGCCCTAATTAAGCACTTGTTCTAACTCTGCACTAAAATGAAACGCAAGGAATTTTTGACCAAAGGAATGGTCGGTTTGGGAGGTGTCGTCGCATTGACGGCCTTGGCCAATTCGGGTAAAAAAAGTGAAATGGCGGAAGGGCCCGTTTCTGAGGATTGTACTGTGTCGCCACGTGAAACCAAAGGCCCTTTTCCGAACAAGACCCCTGCGGACTATGTTCGTGAAAATATCATCGGCGACCGTAAGGGTATTGCCCTGTTGGTTACCCTGACCATTTTGAACAAGAATTCCAATTGTGAACCCTTGCCGGACGCCTTGGTCGATATCTGGCATTGCGATAACCAGGGGAATTATTCCGAGTACGGTGGTTTTGGAATGCAGCGCAACGACCTGACCCAAGAACATTTTCTTAGGGGCAGGCAGACCACCGATACCAATGGCAGGGTATCGTTCATCAGTATCTTTCCGGGCTACTATCGGGGGCGTGCGCCGCATATCCATATGGAAGTTTTAAATGGCAGCGAGAAATCGCTATTGGTCACCCAGCTAGCGTTTCCGGAGGATATTTGCGATACCATTTACGCTACCCAAAATTATCAGGGACCAGGTTATATCCCGAATTCGAGGGACGGTGTCTTCGGCAGTAGCCTAAAGCAAAATATGGCCGACGCCGTTTCAGGAAATATTAAAGATGGCTATGTCCTAGAAAAAGCTATCGTAGTTAACTCTTAAAACTAAAAAGGGATGTTTAATTATGGGCTGAAAATCGGAAAACATGTTTAGGGAATTCCATTGGTGCTCTTGACAGTTTGATTAACTAGATAAACAAGATTACCCAAAACCCTTGGTTCTAGTGTGGTACGAAAAAATTAAGTAAGTTCAGGACGCAAAAAGCTTTTTCGAATGATAGTTAAACGGTGGATTCCCATAAGGTATGTTTTATGTTTTGAATGAAATAAAGTGGCCGTTGATTATGGTTACGGCAATAGGTCTTTTAATCGATTCACTTCCCTATTTTTTTCAGATTATCTTCCTGATATTCCTATATCGATTGCCACCACATTGGGTACGACAATTTCGATTTTGCTTTCGTTTAAAATTAGCCAATCTTATGACCGATGGAGGGAAGCCAGAAAAATTTGGGGTACCATTGTAAACGATTCAAAAATACAGTCTTTCCCACCACATATAGAAACGGACTTTATGTCGCAATTTACCTATTTGTTATTTTCTTATGGTTGTCTGTGCCTTTACGGTTGCCCATTTTTGTAGAAGTCCCGATACTCATTATCGTATCGACGATTTTTTTCTTTTTGGAAAAAGCGGCCTTTCGTTTACAAGACCCCTTCGAAAATGAGCCCACTGAAATACAGGTAATTTCGATGGTGCGTACCATTGAAATCAACATCACGCAATTGTTGGTGGAGACCGAGTTGCCTCCTGCGATTAAGGCGAAAAGTTTCTATGTTTTATAAATACCTTCATTCTTCTTTAAGAATACGACTTCCCATTCCTGTTGATTTAAGGGCAAATCCATAAATCCCAAAAATCCTTCATAGCAAAGTTTTTAGGGTTCACCGCTAACTTTTTACGGTTCATCGCAACTTGTCATATCGCCTTATCCTGTGCTGTATGTTTGTCCTGTAAATCATTAATAACCCGTACGTTAAAAACGGACTTAAAATAAAATATCATGAAAAATTTTTTAAAAAACATCACAGTATTGATCATATTGTTTGCCACAACCGCAGCAATGGCGACCGAGCCCAAAATCGATTTGAAAACCGGTAACGAGGGCACGAGCCTTGTTCTCGAAATGGACGCCGTATCCGAAACATCTGAGATACGGATGACAGATTCTAATGATAACATTGTTCATTACGAGACTATAACGAAAAACTCTTATGCCAAAAAGTTCAACCTAAAGAATCTGGAAAACGGCAATTACTATTTTACCGTGGAAAGTCCTTCAAAAAAGGTAACCTACTCGATAACCCTAAAGAACAGGGAAATCAAAATTTTTCATAAAAAGGAAAGTTCACAAATTCCGGTCTTAAGAGTATCGGGTGACAGAGTTTACTTCAACCTATTGAACAAGGACGAGGGTACCGTAAGAATAAGGGTATTGAACGGCAATGGTGAATCACTGAAGAGTCACGTATTTAAGGGCAATATAAACGTAGGTAAAGTATTCAATTTCGAAAATGCTTTGGAGGACAATTACCTGGTAGTAGTGCAGGATGGTAAAAGCGTGTATCGCCAAAGCATCTCGGTGAAGTAAAAAAGAATACTGACATTGTTTGTTAGTCGAAAACGGTCTTTGATCAATGATGAAGGCCGTTTTTCCATTGTTTAATATGTACCGTTCAATAACGACCATTGGGTAGCTTACCTAGGTTTTAATTATATTGGTAATCAAGAAGAATTACTATTTATGGAACTTAAATTTAGATCCTTTAAAAAATATCAGGCAATAATCATCCATCTGCTGGTTTGGGGATTCGTTTTCTCGCTGCCCTACATTTTTTCCTTGCAGTGGGAAGGGGACAAGCCCCCCACGGAATTTGCCCGTAAGATACTCGTTCTGAATATCGTCATGAACCTTTTTTGGGCGGCCACGTTTTACTTGAATACGCAAGTTTTTATTCCCCGTATATTATATCGCAGAAACATTTTGGCATATCTGGCGGTGAACATTGGGCTATTGGCCGGCATACTCTTAATCAACCGTTTGGTATTTGAAGCGCTCGTGTTCCAGGCTTCCTACTCTATCAACAAGGCCCTTTGGCATAATGCTCTGCCTTTTCTTTTCTTCGTGTTGATAGCTGTTGCCTTTAGAACGGTAAGCGATCGTTTGGAACTGGACCGCAGAACGAAGGAACGGGAAAGCGAAACCCTCAAAACGGAACTCTCCTTTCTACGCTCCCAAATCAGTCCGCATTTTTTGTTCAACGTACTCAATAATATCGTAGCCTTGGTACGGCTGAAAAGCGAGGAACTGGAGCCGACCATTTTAAAACTGTCGTCCCTGATGCAATATATGCTGTACGAAACCGACGAGGAGAAAACACTTTTAAAAAGCGAAGTGGATTATCTGCGGAATTACATCGATCTGCAAAAACTCAGGTTCGGAAAGCGCTTGAACGTAAATTTTGATGTGGAATTGATAGAGGACTGGCATACCATCGAACCTATGCTCTTGATCCCCTTTGTGGAAAATGCTTTTAAGCATGGAACGGGGATAATCGAGAATCCGCTCATCGATATTTCCCTAAAAGCGGAAAAGAATACGCTTCTCTTTATGGTAAAGAACAAATATATCGAAACTGACGATGCCAAGGACAAGGTCTCCGGTATCGGGATGTCCAATGTTAGGCGAAGGCTCGAACTGCTCTATGGAAATAAATACGACCTCAAAATCGACAAAACATCCGATTGGTATATCGTTACCTTACAACTAATCTTCGAAGACCAATGAACTGTATTGCCATAGACGATGAACCCTTGGCCCTTGGGCTGCTGACCGACAATATCGGAAAGGTACCTTTTTTGAATCTGGTGGGAGCCTGCGAGAATGCTTTCGAGGCGATGGAAACCATGAAGGAACATCCCGTGGATCTGGTCTTTATCGACATCCAGATGCCCGGCCTTACGGGACTTCAATTTATCGCCAGCCTAGAGGTTAGGCCCCTTGTGATTTTTATTACCGCCTACAAACAGTACGCGGTGGAAAGCTACGATCTCGATGTGGTGGACTACCTTGTAAAACCCGTTTCCCTGGAACGTTTTGTCAGGGCCTGTAACCGGGCCAAAAAACTGTTCGAGCTGAAGTCGGCAAAAACCACTTCGCCAATCGAAAACGCTCCCGATCATTTCTTCGTCAATGCCGATTACAGTCAGGTAAAAATAAAGTTCGACGATATCATTTGGATGAAAGGTTATGGCGATTATATCAAGTTCTATTTGAAGGATGCCCAACACCCGCTTGTGGTACGTACCAGTTTTAAGGAACTGGAATCGGAACTGCCCAAGAACCGTTTTCTCCGGATCCATCGCTCCTATGCAGTGGCCCTACAGGAAGTCACGGCCATTCGCAAGAACAGTATTTTTCTAGGCGATAAGGAATTGTCTATTGGGGAAACCTATCGCGAAAATGTAGAAAAAATCGTTCGCAAGGGATGATAATTCGGAATAAAAAATCCGTTGGACAATGACTCCTTTGCAAAACAATTTTGTTAACTAGTTACTTTCCGTTTAAGTAAGATACGGCTGATCGTAGTACCGCTTTCCGGTAGCTTTATACAAGGCATTGGCGACAGCCGCAAAAACGGGCGGAAAGGTAGGTTCGCCCAAGCCTGTCGGATCTATGTTATTTTCAACAAAATGGACATCGATTTGCTTCGGGGCTTCGCCCATACGGATCATACGGTAGGTGTCGAAGTTGCTTTTCTGCGGTACGCCGTCCTTAAAGGTCTGTTCTCCGTAAAGTGCATTCCCGATACCGTCCACGATACCACCTTCGCAAAGGTTCGATGCCGCATCGGGGTTGACCACGATTCCGCAATCAATGGCACAGGTAACCTTGTCTATGATGGGTTTGTCGTTTTCCCACCGCATGTCCACCACCTGTGCGGCGTACGAATTATGGCAGAAATAGGCCGACACTCCCCTAGAAATTCCATTGGTTGTTTCACCCCATTTCGATTTTTCTTTCACTAATTTTAAGACACCCGCATAGCGTTGGGCATCGTAATCGATCGGGTTCGAGACCACGGGATTCTTACTCGCATGATCCAAAAGTTCCAAGCGGAAGTCGATCGGGTCTTTTCCGGCGGCTTCGGCGACTTCGTCCAAGAAAGATTGTTCGGCACTCGCCATAAAATTCGAGCGCGGTGCCCTAAACGATCCAATGGTAATATTGGTATTGATTTCCCAACGCTGCGCTAGGTAGTTATCCACGGCCCCGGCCGGAAACCTATCGGCATATAAGGGACTTTCAGGAATGCCCCCCGCATTTACATGAATAGCTGTCAAGTTGTTCTCCACATCCAAAGCGGCTTTATAAGTTACTTGATAGGCAGGGCGATAGATTCCCCCGGTCATATCATCTTCACGGGAATAGACCAGTTTTATGGGGGCTTGCATTTTTTGGGAAATAAGTGCGGCTTCCAATGCCCAGTTGGCATAGGAACGTCGCCCGTATCCTCCGCCCAGCCGCGTCATTTGAATGTCTATCCGCTCAACGGGCATTCCCAATCGAGCGGCAAGGGTCTGTTCGGTAAGTTCCGCCTTTTGTAACGGGCCTGAAAGTTGTGCACTGTCTTCTTTCACATCTGCGAAAAAGTTCATCGGCTCCATACAGTTATGTGCCAAAAAAGGTGCTGTGTAGGTTTGTTCGATAACCTTGACAGCATTTTTAAAGGCCGCTTCGGGATTGCCATCCTTGCGAACGACTTCCGCTTTTTTGGAGACCATTTCCGCCATTTTTTTCCGATGGACATCGGTACTTTCAAGTCCGGCGGGGATGGTCAAGGTCTGTTGCGGCCCCCGGTAGGGCTGTCTTTCTTCGGTATAGGTCTCGAAAGGTTCCCACTGAACGGAAAGCGCTTTTTTAGCCTGCATGACTTCCCAAGTGGAACCCCCTACGATGGCAACTACTTCGAGAAAAGCGCAAGTGTCAAAATGTTGCCTTGTAAAATCATCCTCCAAGACCTTGATGGGAAAAACATCTTGAATGCCGGGCATCGATTTGACCGCCTCGCCATCAACGGACTTTAGTTTCAAACCAAAAGCCGGAGGATGCACGATCATCGCCGTGAGCATCCCATCCTTGTAGGTATCTATTCCAAATAATGGTTTACCGGTAACGATATCGGTTCCATCCACATTTTTCTTAGAAGTCCCGATAATATCGAAATCGCCGATTTCCTTTAATTCAACTTCCTCGGGAACGGAAACCTGTGCGGCAGCCGAGGCCAGATTACCATAGGAAACGGATTTGTTACTGGCTTCGTGATGCAACATTCCGGCCGAAGTGGTTATCTCGGCAGCGGGTACTTCCCAAACTTGAGCGGCAGCGGCGACAAGCATGTATCGTGCCGATGCCCCTGCCATTCGGAGTCCTTCCCAACTGGTACGAATCGCCTGACTGCCCCCGATAAACTGTCGGTTGTACAGTGCGGTGTTCAGGGGAGCTTGTTCAACGATTACATTATTCCAATCAACACCCAACTCTTCGGCAACGATCATGGGCATCGAGGTCTTTACGTTTTGTCCGCCCTCGGGATTGGGAGAAATGATAGTCACCAGACCGTTGTCTCCAATTTTTAGGTAGCCGTTTATTTCGAACCATTCTTTGGGCATTTCCCTGACCTCCATTTTTTCGGCCTCATTGGACTTACAGGAGTTCAGCCAACTAAACCCCAGCATTAGGCCACCACTGGCCAGACTGGTATTTTTGATGAAAGCGCGTCTTCCGATATTGGTTTTTACTGATACCATTTTAATTTTTATCTAGTGTTAAGTTAAACCAAAATCAACGCATAATCCAATGCTAAGCGCAGCCGAAGTAAAAAAAGAGGAGCTTTCACGCTTAACCCACTACCTTCTTTTCCTTAACAAATGGCTGCTCATAATGCCGTTGACCTGTTGCTTTGTACAAGGCATTCGCAACTGCCCCAAATATGGGTGGAAATGGAGGTTCTCCCATACCCGTTGGGTCGATTTCATTCTGCACAAAATGCACGTCGATTTCCTTTGGCGCTTCTTTCATACGGATCATTTGATATTGGTGGAAATTATTTTTCTGAGGCACTCCGTCCTCAAAGGTCAATTCCCCAAAAAAGGCATTACCTACACCATCGGTTATGGCCCCTTCTGCCATGTTTATTGCCGCATCAGGATTTACTACCACCCCGCAATCAATGGCACAACATACTTTTTCAACTACAGGTTTATCATTTTCCATCTTTAAATCCAGTACATGTGCCGCATAGGAGTTATGACAAAAATAGGCGGAAACCCCTCGGTGCCGTGTTGCATCATTTTCTTTCCAGGCCGACTTTTCACGCACCAACTCCAAAACTCCTGCATATCGCTCGGCATCATAATCGTTCTCTTCGCCAACTGGATTCTCTTTGGCACGTTTTAACAAGTCCAATCGAAATTGGATAGGGTCTTTGCCCATGGCTTCCGCCACTTCATCCAAGAACGCCTGTTCGGCACCTGCCATAAAATTGGATCGCGGAGCGCGAAAAGCACCTATGGTAATGTTAGAATCAACAACCCACTCTTCTGCCATATAATTATCAATGGCCCCTGCCGGAAAACGATTGGCGAACAATGGACTCTCGGGAACACCGCCAGCCTTCACATGTAAGGCCGTTAAATTATTGTTTTCATCAAAAGCGGCGCGATAGGTGGCCTGATATGCCGGACGATAAATGCCGTTCGTCATATCGTCTTCCCGGCTGTACACCAACTTTATCGGTGCGTTTACTTTTTGGGAGATCAGGGCCGCTTCCACCACAAAGTGGGCATAGGCCTTACGACCAAAACCGCCGCCCATTCTTGGGAGGTCCATTTCAATATTTTCCTTCGGTATTCCCAGACTGCTTGCAAGCGTAGGAACGATCAAGGACGGAATCTGTATTGGCGCCGCAATTTTTACCTTATCGCCTTCTACATGGGCAAAAGCATTTAAAGGCTCCATGTTATTGTGGGCAAGAAAAGGGGCGGAATAGCTTCTTTCCAAGATTTTTGCTGCCTTTTTGAAGGCCGCATCAGGGTTCCCATCTTTCCGGACCATCTTTCCCGGCTTGGCTGCCAAAGCTTCCATTTTTGATTTATGGGCGGTTGTGGATTCCAAACCTGCAGGCACATTTCTAGTTTCTTTTCCCCGGAACCCTGCGATCGTTTCCGTATATGCCGAAATGGGCTGCCATTCCACTTTTAGTTTTTTCTTTGCCTGCATCACTTCCCAGGTAGAGTTGCCGACTATCGCGACCAACTCAGGAAAGGCGTTCGTGTCGAACCCGCCTTTTTCATATCCGTCCTTGAAACTCTTAATTGTCACTACATCCTTGATTCCGGGCATGGCCTTGGCCGCTGCGCCATCGACCGATTTCAGGGTCATGCCAAAAGCGGGGGGATGTTCGATCATGGCGATCAGCATACCTTTCTTTTGGATATCCATTCCAAAAAGCGGCACTCCGGTTACAATGCTTTTCGCATCTACATTTTTTTGCGAGTTATTGATAAGTTTAAAATCTTTTACTTCTTTTAATGGTACTTCTTCGGGCACGTCAAGTGTAGCCGCCACCGAGGCCATTTCGCCGTAACCGGCCGATTTTTTGGTAGCCGCATGTCGCAATACCCCGGCCTCGGCGGTAATTTCTGCAACGGGCACCTGCCATGTTTGCGCAGCCGCCTCTTTTAGCATGTGCTTGGCAGTCGCCCCTGCCATACGAAGGGGTTGCCATCTGGCACTTATTCCTCTACTGCCCCCCGTAAATTGAAAGCCATACTTTTCTTCATGGTAAGGTGCCTGTTCTACCAAAACGTTATTCCAATCCACATCCAATTCTTCTGCCACCAACATGGGCATAGATGTCCTGATATTTTGACCGAATTCTGGATTGGGCGTGTAAATAGTTACAAGACCGTTGTCACCGATTTTTAGGTATGAATTCATCTCGAACCATTCCTTGGGCATTTCCCTGACGGCCATCTCTTTTGCTTGTTCAGGCTTACAGGAATTCAAAAAACTGAATCCGAGAACAAGTCCACCACTGGCAAGACTGGTATTTTTGATAAAGGCGCGCCGCCCGATTTTAGTTTTTATGAGTGTCATCGTCGTATTTTTTTAGGATGATTTCTTTAGACTTCTTGGGTTTTCAATCATTAGGAGTTCGCCGCTGCACCTGCGGCCATCTTAACGGCTTTTTTAATGCGTATGTAGGTTCCGCATCGGCAGATATTGCCGTTCATGGCCGTTTCTATTTCAGAATCCGATGGATTTGGATTCTTTTCCAAAAGTGCCGCCGCGGTCATAATCTGGCCCGCTTGGCAATAGCCACATTGCGGTACATCGACCTCGAGCCAAGCCTTTTGCACGGGATGATCGCCGTTTTCCGACAAACCTTCGATGGTCGTAACTTTTTCTTCCCCGATCGAAGAAACCGGTAGCTGGCAAGAACGCACCGCATTATTGCCTAAGTGTACCGTACAGGCCCCACATTGGGCGATACCACAGCCGTATTTGGTGCCGACCAGTTTTAGATGATCGCGTAGTACCCAAAGCATGGGCGTGTTAGGGTCTACGTCTATTTCCTGCGTTTTTCCGTTGATGTTTAGATTGAATAGTGCCATAATCTTAATTTTTTTTTTGAAATGAAGGATGCCAACTACATAAATTTAAATTAAAAAAGCCGTTTAAAAAAGGAATATGCGATGAACCTAGAAAATGCTGCGATGAATCTGAAACCTGGTTTATTGTTTCGATGTACTGGTTATGTTCAGTTCTTCCAGCCACGACCTAACCTCTTCTTGAGCTTCATCGTGGCGTTTCCCCCTTATCGCCAAATAAATCCCGTCCCTTTCACTACCGCCTTTAATGGAAAATCCGTCGAGAACTTCGCTATCGGGACAAAGTTCTTTGACCGTCCTAAAGCTGCTGCCAATGCCATAACCCCCGTTCGTATTAAAAGGGATGACAATCTTGCCGCTCAAATCATGGGCTGACAAAAAACTTTTCATTGGCGGGGGCAGTTGCATGCCCCAGGTCGGGAAGCCCAGGAAAATGGTATCGTATTTATCCATAGCTACTTGGGTCTTTAGTGGAGGCAAAAACCCGGTTTCATTTTCTTCGGCCACTTGCTTTACGATGGCATAGTAGTTCTCGGGATAGGGGTCTTCCAATTCCAGGGCCACCAAATCGCCGCCCATTTCATCATGTATGACTTCCGCTAGGGCCTTTGTGTTGTTGGTGCGGGAGACATAGACGATCAGAATGCTCTCCGAAACCTGATTTTGCTTTTGCCCAGAACCCACCTGTAAATAGGATGAGAGCAGTAATAGTACTATGACTAATTTTTTCATCGCAACAGGTTTCAAGGTCTATCCTATTACTGGTCTATCAAAGCGGTTTCCGGTTCACGGACCCCGACCAATTCGATTTTTTCCAAGTCAGCTCTAAATTCCTTTAATTCCGCATCCGTGAAGGAAATATCCAGTGCTCCCTGATTCTCCTTTACATGATGCAGTTTTGTAGTTCCTGGAATTGGAACAATAAAGGGTTTTTGTGCCATGACCCAGGCCAAAGCTATTTGGGCCGGAGTGGCATCTTTTTTTCGTCCCCATTCGCGCACCAGCGTGAGCACTTCCATGTGTGCTTCAATAGCTTCCGGTGTAAAATAGGGTACTTGAGATAAGCGGGAGTCACTTGAAAAACGGCTATGCTCGTTGAACTTATCGCCTAAAAATCCGCGACAGACCGGTCCCCATGGCACGAACCCTATGCCCAACTCTCCGCAGGTATCTATTACTTCATTTTCAAGGGCGCGCTGAATAATTGAATATTCGCTCTGAAGTGCAGCAACAGGCTGCTCATCATGGGCCTTGCGTATGGTCGTTGGTGAAACTTCGGAAAGTCCAAAATGCAAGGCTTTCCCTTCCTTGATCAAATCCTTGACCGTTCCGGCAACGTCCTCGATCGGTACGTTTGGGTCCAAACGATGTAGGTACAATAAATCGATTCGGTCGGTACGAAGACGTTTCAACATACCTTCAACTGCGCTTCTTATATTTTCCGGCTTGCTATTTCTTCCCCCACGACTTCCGGTTGAAAGCTCAAACCCGAATTTACTGGCAATGACCGCTTGATCTCTTATGGGTTGCAGGGCCTCACCCACCAATTCCTCGTCCGTAAAGGGGCCGTACACCTCTGCGGTATCAAAAAAGGTAACGCCCAAATCGAAAGCCCCACGGATTACGGGAATCATATCCTTGGCATCCCTTGGTGGATTGTAGCTACCACTTTTCATACTCATACAACCTAACCCAATTGGCGAAACTTCCAATGCACCCAACATACGTTTATCCGTTTTGAACGCCGATTTTGAGTCCTCAATTTTTTCAGGTAAATTTTTCTCATTGGCAAAAGCTATTGGACTTGCCACTATACCTGCTCCAAAAAGGGCAGATTTCGATATAAAATTTCTTCTATTTAAATTATTTCCCTTCGCTTTCATATGCGTTCATTTTAATTAATACTACTTAGTTCTGTAGGTGTCTTTGCAAAAAGGCAAGAACCTTTGTTCGTATCTCTTGTACATCGAACATTTCTCCAAAATGAGGTGCATCCTTAACTACGATTAATTCGTTTTCAACTCCTTTTACCGTCAACCATGAACTTAACAGATGGGACTGCCTTGATGAAACCAAATCATCTTTTTCCCCATGAACAATCAGAAAAGGTGGGTCGTTTTCATCAACATAGGTTACCGGACTAGCAATCTTGGCCAAGTCAGGTCTATCAAGAGGAGGAGCACCTATCAATAAAGCTTCAGGCGATTTAGCATCATTGGCCCCTGGGAATAAAATCAGTTCGGCAGGTCCGTAGAAATCCACCACGGCCTTAAAATCAAACCCTTTAGTGGTTTTCGACACAAAGAAATCGGTAACGTCATTGTTCTTGGAAAGTCCCATTAATGAAGCCAGATGACCCCCTGCGGAAAATCCCATTACGGCAATTCGGTCTTTATCAAAACCGTACGTATCTGCATTATCGACCAAAAAGGAAACCGCACGATTACAGTCTTGAATTTGGGCAGGAAAAACAGCTTGGGTCGCAAAACGGTAATCAATGGAGGCCAAGGCAAAACCTTTGGAAACGATTTCAGCAACCGTTTTTCTCATATACCCAATATCGGCGTATTTGTCGTTGACCAACCATCCCCCGCCATGCACAAAAACGACCAAGGGTATTTTACCCGATACTTTTTGGGGCAAATAGATATCCAACAAATGTTTTTGCAGCGTGTCGTTGGCATAGTTGACATTGCCATGCAAAACGGTGCCCTTAGGAAATACCTCAATTACCGGATTTGTTTGTGAAAAACCTTGACCTATAAAGGTTAAAAACAATACCGCTGTTGTAACTATGTTGTTGATTTTATTCATCGAATGCACAACTGGTTTATATTCCCCGTGATTGTAGTTTATTTCTGAGTTTAACCCCTTTTTCAATGACATCCAATCTCGCTTTTCTTGGGTCTGGTTTTCCAACTGCTTCACCATCTAACTGTATATCCATGATTTCACCTTCATTTTTAGTATAGACTGGCCAGTTGGGTAATCCATCTCCATTCGGGTTTCCGGTCTTGGCGAAATTTACCCAGTACCCATTCATGATTTCCGCCACTTTTTTATCTTCCGGAGTTGTCTCGGGATTTCCCCAACGTGCATCAAGATTATTAAACACATAGCCTACTTCGGAACCATGGCCGGCACCATATTTCATTCTTTCCTTCATAGGTTCGGGTACAAAACCAAAATGGTAAATAAACGTGGGTTCACCTTGTTCCGCGAAAGCTCTTGCGGCAAAACGTCCTGGTTCTCCCCACACCCAATCGGTATTGAACTTGGTAATCACCTCTTCGAATGCTTTGCTTCCATCAGGATCATAGGCAGCTTGTGCTTCCTCCTTAAACTCGCCAAAAAGTGAAAATAGTTCTTCTTTTGTTTTACTGTTGTTGACAAAACTACCTCCGATTTCGGCGCTGTTAGAACCGATCATCAATGGTATTTGCATTTGTCTACCGGCATTATAGGCACTTTCGGCAGTTTCCGTTACCAATTCGCCGTCCAAAATCGGTCCGGAATAGATACGCGGACCACCTTCGCCATCATTTTCTTGACCGCTATCCACAATTTCTACCACAGGCAGTGCCCGCAACTTGGCCAATGCTTCGGCATCCGTACCTTCTATACTATGTTTTTTGGCAAAGTTGATACCAATGGTTTCTGCCGATATGGGGTAAAAAACACTAGCATTTTCTTCCCTTATGGGCCTTCCGGTAAGTACGCCGTCACGACCTCCACCAGATTCACTAATGGCTTTATGGAAAAGTCCTTTCGCATCTGGAATGGTCATTAAAGAATGTACGGAAACCCCTCCGGCAGAAAACCCGAAGATGGTCACATTATCAGGATTTCCGCCAAAGGCGGCAATGTTCTTTTGTACCCATTGGAGTGCCGCAATCTGGTCCATATAGGCATAGCTGCCCTTGGGTTCATCAGGATATTCGGCGCTCAAAGCCGGAAATGCAAAATGGCCCAAACGACCCAAGCGGTAATTAATCGTAATAAGGATGATGCCCTGCTTGGCAAATTGATTGCCCGCAATACCGGGCCCTGAACCACTACCACCAACAAACCCTCCACCGTGTATCCAGACCATAACGGGCAACTTAGCGTCAGCATCCGCATTTGAGGGTTTCCACACATTAAGGTACAGGCAATCTTCCGATGAGCCTTCACTAATGGTTCCGGGTTCGCCGCCCCATCCGGACTGTGCGCAGTTAGCGCCATACTCCGTAGCATCCAATTCACCTTCCCAGGCGGATAATGGTTGAGGGGCTCTCCAGCGCAACTCGCCTACTGGAGGAGCTGCGAAGGGTATTCCTTTAAAGCTATCGACACCATCTTCATGGACACCTCGGATTACCCCTAATTCGGTCTTTACTTTGGGTGCACTTTCTTGCGCCGAAATAGTAACTCCAAGGAGTACCACCAATCCTAAAATGTATTTTTTCATTTTTGTGTTTATTAAGTTGAGTTGTTCAAGTTATTCCCTTGTCATTGTTTTGCTAAAGGTCAAATCAGCCAATTTCCAATTGTTATTTTCTTTTACATAGACCTCTGTTACCATAAAAGGGTTAGTCACTTCATTGCTGCCGACTACTGCCAACAGTGTAATTTGGTTCCAAAGGATGACGGTGTTTTCATTCAACACTTCCACCATTACTTCGTGTACATCGGCTTTCTTGTAATGGATGCCCCCGCTTCTAATAATATCGACCTCTCGGTCTTTACCCCACGTACCACCCATGTGGACAAATTTGGCCTTGTCATGAAAAAGGTCGGCTAATTTGTCCGCATCCTTATCGGCCATCCATTGCCATTTTTGGGTGGACAGCTCCCTGATTTCCTTTTCTAAATCAGTCGATTGGGCAAGGGCGACTTGTCCTGTGATGAGCATAACTAATAGACTTAGTATTATTTTTTTGTTCATTTTTATAAATTATTTGTTCTAATGTATTAATGCGCAATTTCATGGGTATCACGAACGCTGCTAAAGGTGAGGTCCAATAATTTCCAATCGTTGCCTTCTTTTTTATAGAATTCGGTGACCGTAAATTCAGTAGTTACATCATTTCCCCGGACATGGGCCGTAAGTGTTATTCTATTCCAAAGTACCACGGTATTATCATCAAAAGTTTCCACGACCACATCGTGTATATCGGCATTTTTATACCAAATGCTTCCCGTCTCGATGATTTCCAGTTCCCTGTCCTTTTTCCAGGAGCCGCTCATGTGTACAAACCTTGATTTGTCATGAAACAAATTGGCCAACTTGTCCACATCCTTATCGGCCATCCATTTCCATTTGGCTTTGGAAAGTTCCTTGATCTCATTTTCAAGACTTGAATTGTTAATTTCAGGAAGCGGTATTTTGTTATAATCCTCAACACTAAGTTCGTCTGTCCATTTGGTAGGTGTGCTACCACCTATCGCCAAATAGGTTACTGCACTTTTAGGAGTGGCACCATGCCAATGTTCTACGTTGGGAAGGCATTTGATTACATCACCAGCGCGCATCACTTGTACATCCTTTCCTTTTTCTTGATAAAAACCAACGCCGTTAGTGATCAACAATTGTTGGCCGTCTGGATGTAAATGCCAGTTAAGAAATGCTCCAGGTGCTGAAACCGCTTGGGCTACGCTATGTTCAAAAGTTTCATCAGCATCTACAACATGCGTAAGCCAAATATCACCGGTATGGTGTACGTTTTTCGCTTTTGCCCCCATGGGAAAAATACCTTCTTGCGCAAAGGAAGATATGCTTAGCATACCTATAAACAAGCCTATCAATAATGCTCTCATTTTGTTTTATTTAATTGATTTAGATTATAAATTACCTTTTCCAAAGCTATGGTATAATTCATAGGATAGGCTTACCACAATTACGGATTTACCTACCATTATTACGGATTACAGGGGTATAAACCATTTGTTCACAAAGCATTAACTAAATTCGAACAATAGTTTTCTTCTATGTCCAACACAAAAGATTAGATATGGGTCGATGATTATTGTTCCAAATTTAAATTTAGGTACAGTGTACCCACTTAATGGTGAACATGATTTAACCGAAAGATGTTAGATGAAAGAAAGACATTCAGGATAACCTTGTCATGTAGCGAAACAAAAAATATTCGACCTGGATAAATCCTTAAGTGAAATTGCGTATGAACTTGGTTTTAAGTACCCACAACACTTTACAAGACTTTTCAAGAAAAAGGTGGGTTATACACCTAAGGAGTACCGAATGTTGAACTGATACTTTCTGTTTTTGATTTTAATCCAACCCTTTTTCGATTAGCCATTCCGCTAACAATACGGCCACTTTTTCATTGTTCAGATCGGACATCGGAAAGTGGGTATTTCCCTTTAGACCCTTTTCTGGAAGGTGTACCAAGGTGGCATCACCCCCATGCTTGTTCACCGTGGCCGTCCAAAGCTTTGCCATTTGCAAGGCGGCACGCCATTGTTCCTGGCCAGGATGCGCTACAGGTTCGTTGGGTATATAATCCCCATAATAGATAACAATGGGTATTTCCGTCAATCGTTTAAAGGCTGTCATGGGTACGCTTCTCGCACTTAAAGCTCCTCCCACATAGGGGATGGTCTCAGGGACTTCGCCTTCTGGAAAGACAAAATTACTACCCGGTTCATAGGATGCAATGCCTTTGATGTTCCCATTTTTTAAGGCCGTCAACCAACCTTGGCCGCCACTATGGGAATGGGTAACCAAAATACCTGGTCCAATCTTATCGAACAGCTTGGAAACCGCCTCTGTGTTAAGGTTGATGTTCAACGGTCCCGTATCCGGGGTAATTTGCCTAAAGAACTGGTTCAGCGCTTCTGGGTTATCAGAAAACTGAACATTTGGATAAAAAGTAGTTCCCGTCCCCAATCTAAATATCCCAAACCACAACTGATCATCCGTGGCTGCCGAAATCGTAGTAGGTTCCGTGCTCCTCCCTGATAATCCCCTACGGGGCTGGTCAATAAGGTATATTGGAAAATTACGCCTTAAAAATAGGGTTTGAAATCCCTCCCTACCATCTGGGGTCGTTTGCCAAGTACGCATACTCTGTCCATACCCATGCCAAAAAACCAAGGGCAATTTTTTTGCATTATCAGGAATCTGATAAAATATGGTGGCGTGATCACCATGCAAGGTTTGTCCTTCGGTAGCCTGATTGGAAGGGTTAAATGCTCCATGGGCAACCGGGTCAAAAGTACCCGGGCTGGATTTAATGCTGCCACCAACGGCAAAGCTGCCTTGCTCTACAAGGGTAATGGGTTGCTTTTGTGCATGTGCATCATAAACCCATAATAAAACTGTTAAAAGCAATAACCATGTTGTCTTTATATTTTTCATCACTAAGGTTTTATTAATTTGAAAGTATATAGGTACTTCTTAATCTCCATTTAAATATTCCTGGTCAGTCACGGGATCCAGCCATTCCGTTGGGCCGTCAACTCTGCTTGTTATTGCGATTTGTATGAATGCTTTTTCTGCGCTTGCCCCGTGCCAATGTGGAGTGTTTGCAGGGCATTTGACCACATCGCCTTTTCGGAGTATTCTTTTCCTGCTTCCTTCTTCTTGATAGTAGCCTTCGCCTTCCAAACTCATTATAATTTGTCCGTTGGGATGCGAATGCCAGTTGGACCTCGCCCCGGGATCAAACGTTACTGTTCCTACTGAATTTTGGTTTACGCTATCGGCCCTCACTTGCATATGCACCCACACATCCCCAGTGAAATTGTTGTTCGTGACTTTCTCCCCTTTTTGGAAAATCAATTCTTGTTGTGAATTCAAATCGATGACCTGATTTTTCTCGGCTGCTTGTTTACAGGAAAATATAAGCGCTCCAATCAATATAATCGCTAAAAGATTTTTTCCGTTCATAGGTTTGTAGTTGAAAGATTGTTTTGGTAAAAGTCCACTAATTTGTTTACTGCTTGATTCACGTATTTTGGCTTCCAATAGGTTTCTATATGCGTTGCACCTTCGATAAGGAACAATTCCTTGGTTTTTGCATTGGTCGCTTTTGGAAAAGCATCCAAGGTCAAATATAAAGTTTGGGCATTGCTGCCGGCAATCATTAATAAAGGTTGGTCTATGAGGTCAATATCGTCGGTAGCATCCCAAGCCATTAAATCCATTAAACTGCTTGTGGTATAAAGAAAAGTCGAATTGGGGTGGGCGTGGGTCCTAAAATAATATTCATAGCCTTGCCGATAAAAAAGAGGTGAAACTTTTGCTAATTCTTCGTCGGTAATACCGTCTACACCGGAATAAACGATTTCGCCGCCCCCAGCCTCCTGTGCTCTTGCCTCTGAAGCTTGCTTTAGCCTTTCTTGAATGGTCGAAATCTGCGAATTCAAAAAGCCATTTTTTCGTACAATTCCTGTATTGAACATACTCAGGGTTGCCACCGCTTTAAACCGCTTATCCGATTGGACCGCTTTCAACGTATAGCCACCGCCGCCACAAATGCCCAAAGCACCTAAACGTTCTCTATCGACCCCAGGATATTGTGAAATAAAATCAGCCATTCCTCGGATATCTTCTGTACGAAATTGGGGTTTGTCCGTATGGCGCGGCTCGCCCCCACTTGCACCCTGATAGGCAGCATCTGCCGTAATGGTAATATAACCGGCCTCTGCCAAATGCTGTGCATATAGGCCTGCTGTCTGTTCTTTTATCCCTCCGTTAGGATGTGCAATTGTTATTGCCGGATATTTCTTTGTCCGGTCATAATTGGCTGGTGTATAAACATTTGCCGCAATATCGATTCCGTTCAATTTATACCTAACGGGATGTATGTTGACTTTTCGATCCACATTCTCCGTAATTGCTCCCTCATATACCAATCCAAAAGGGTTTTTCTCGCTTTGCGCCCAAATCGTCTGATGTGTTGATAGCATACTCATTAAAATGAATAATCCTATATATTTCATTTCCTTACTGCTTTTTGGATTCCAATAATTCGTTCAATACTTTTTCGGCCGAATCGATTTTTTCCTGATTTACATTTTTCCCTACAACATCCATCAATTCCTTTAATTGAGTTGGCGTGATGCCCTGTATTAAACAGATGTTCATGTGCGAACGCAACATGGGTTCCACACCGCCGATTGTTGCAAGAACGGAAACCGTGACCAGTTCCCTTTGTTGATAATCCAAAATGTCCCGATCAAAAATATCCGCAAACAGATGCTCCTTCAAAAAGACTTCGATGATCGGGGCGAATTGGGCATAATCGGCTGGAGGGCCGTCCAATTTAGCCTGTACCAAGGTTTCCAAATTCGCCTTTCCCCTGTCGTATTTTGATTGCGAGTCTTCAATAGGCGAAGCTTCCGTACCTATAGGGTCTTCGATTCCCTTTGCCTTGCGGTCATCCAGTACCTTGATAAAAGTTCGTAATCCACGCAGGCTACGTGGAAAACCACAGTAGGCATATAGGTGTACCATGACCTCCTTGATCTCGTTTATGGTCAATCCGGCATCCAGACCTTCTGTCAAAGCGGTTTCCAAAGTTTCAAGGTCGCCTTTTGCGGTCAAGGACGCAATTGCAATTATGGCACTTTGTTTTGTATCCAAATTCTTAGATCTGCCAGTATCGGATTGTGCCATCATGTTATTGGTAAGTCCAAAAAATGCAGTAGTCATTATAGCAAGAACAATTGTTTTAAGCTGTTTCATCCTTTTACTATTATTTTTAATTTTTCGCTATTGGCTAGCGGTTTATCATTTTCTGGTTCGCTTCGGAATAGCGTTCTCCAACCAAATCAATCTTTGAGGTGGCCTCCGTAATTTGCTGTAGTTCCCCATCCGTAAAAGTAATGCCGGTCGCTCCTAAATTTTCTTCCAATCTTGAAGTCTTCGTAGTACCGGGAATGGGTACGATCCATGGTTTTTGATAGAGGATCCAAGCCAAAGCAACTTGTGCCGGAGTGGCCTCTTTTTCCTTGGCAAAAGCCGTAACCAAATCTACCAAAGCAAAATTATCCCTCAAGTTCTCTTTGGAAAAACGGGGCACGGTACTTCTAAAATCATTATCGGAAAAACTGGCATTCCTATCTATTTTGCCTGTCAAAAAACCTTTCCCCAAGGGACTAAAAGGTACAAAACCGATACCCAATGCTTCCAATACGGGCATAATTTCTTCTTCCGGCTCCCGCCAAAACAATGAATATTCGCTCTGCAAGGCAGTAACAGGTTGCACCAAATGTGCGCTCTTGATTACTTCGACACCTGCTTCGGAAAGCCCAAAATGTTGCACTTTTCCCTCAGCTATTAAATCCTTAACCGTGCCCGCAACTTCCTCAATGGGAACCTTTGGGTCAACCCGATGCTGATACAATAAATCTATAGTATCTACCTGTAAACGCTGTAAGGAAGCATCCACCATATTTTTAATGGTTCCAGGACTACTATCCAAGCCCGTCACTTTTCCATCTTGATAACCAAATCCAAATTTGGTGGCTATGTTTACTTGGTTCTTAAAAGGATTTAAAGCCTTTCCTACCAATTGTTCATTAAAGTAGGGTCCGTAAACTTCTGCGGTATCAAAAAAGGTTACCCCCATTTCTACGGCTTTTCGGATGACTTGTATCATTTCCTTTTCGTCCTTCGCAGGGCCATATCCAAAACTCATCCCCATACAACCGAGACCGATTTCAGACACTTTAAGGTCTTTTCCTAATAGTCGTGTTTTCATCTGCTGCTATTTGTTTCTTTCTTAATTTAAATATTCAACCAATAGGTTAGTTTCAGGTTGATGGACCGAAACCGGGGTGCAAAGGTCTCGGTAAAATAATTGTCGTTATACACCAAAAACAAGTCGGACAAGGGGGCAAAGCGCCATTGCAATCTGGAGTTGATGCCAAAATTATCACGTTGGTTGCTGTACTGCACCAAAGTGTTCCAAAATACGGATTTGCTAAAGGTGACCTCGGCTTTGGTGGTCGCTAGCCAAATATCGGCATCCGCAAAGGGATCGGGCAACCGAATACCATCATAATTTAATCCAAAAAGCACGTTGGCCCAAGGCTGGAAACGATAGCCCACCTCACCACCGAATGAATACTGCTCCCCATTGAAAAATCCGCCGACCGAGGTTGTTAGCCCAAAAGTGACGAGGTTTGAGGGGTTGGATACAAATTCTGCCGAAAATTGGTTGAAGCTATAGCCACGGTCTCCGGGAATTGGGATAGCCCCAGATGTTCTGGTTGGGTCAAAATCCGCTGTTAAGAAGATATAGTCGTGTTGTACGTTTGTTACAAAGGTGGCCTGATTGGTAAAATTGGCCTCCCACTCGGCGCGGTAAAAATAGTCGGTGTGTTTAAAGTCCAGGTTGGGCCGCCAAAAGTTCACGCCCAAAAGCTGAAAACTATGGTTACTCAATTTTGAGTTCTTGGGATAGAATCTTCGGGTAGCCGAATTGCCCGTTTTAAAAATATCCTTTCGTGGCACAAAGCCCAAATCGGCACGATATTCTTCATCCACATACACAAAATCCATTACAAAGCGCCAGTTCCTATCATCATAATTTAGCCTTGACTGTGCTGAAAAGTTTCCACTATTATCATTGGGTTGAAAGGATTTGTGCACATAGAAATTCCCCGTCCAGATATTGTCCGCGGAAGCCAAATCGTAATCGATGCCTAGCACACGATTATATCGGGCATTGGAATCTAAAAAATCATCATCGCCAAAGGTCTGGCGGTTGACCCAGAACAATCCTAGGTTGGATCGTGAGAATACCTTCTTTTGAAAGGCCAGCATCATGTTGTTATAGGATGCGATTTCGTTTTCGGGGTCGGCATCGGTCTGTAAGTTCAAAAATCCGAGTCGTGTGGTTGGGTTCAATTTGCCGCTAAGGCGTACCCCGCCAATAATCTGGTTCTCGATAAGGTTTTCATCGGCATCTCTCGCAAGCCCGATACGCCTCGAAAAAAAGGGAATGTTGTCCAAGGTATTACCGTAATTGGCAAAAAGGTCGCTATTGTCGATAAAGAATTGCCTTTTCTCGGGCAGTTGGATCTCAAAACGGGTCAGGTTGGTAAAAATATCATCGACCTCTACATTGCTAAAGTCGGGATTTACAGTATTGTCCAAATTCATGGCATTGCCTATGGCTACTTTTGCGTCACCACCTGCCTTGAAATGGACATTGGAATCGTCCACAATGTAATCGCGATTGGCCAAGGTATTCACATATGGGATAAGCGCCAAAGGCGTTCGGGAGCGGCCAAGCGGTCTTTCAAACCGCAATTCGCCCATATAGGCAAGGCTCGACAAAAGTTGGTTTTGGGGTACTTGGGTCCAAGTGGTCTGCTCATTGCTCTGAATGTTCCAACGGTAACTTCGGAAGCGCCAGGAAGTGGCTCCTTCGATGAATTTTAGTGAAGTAAAGGGGATAGCAATTTCAATGGTGTAATGGTCATCAAAACGCTGTGCTTCGGCCTGCCATTTCATGTCCCAAGTATTGTTGAAAGCTGAACCGCCTTCGGAGACCAAGCCCTCGCGTTGTACCCCGTAGGGCGTAACTCCAAAGAAAAAGGCGGTGGTGGCATCGTTGAAGGTGTCTAAAAGGAAGGAAATGTTATCGTTAGTCGTCGCGGCGAAATCCCGTCTTAGGGAGGAAACCACATAATTCCCCTTTTCCGATTCGGCGCGGACACCCAAATACAATGTAGTTTCAGAATAGACCACCTTGAAGGTGGTGGGATACTTGGCTGAAAGGGAATCCGTAGGAAAGAATTGGATAAAGTCAGCACCCGTTTCCGCCGTTTCCCAAATAGGCTCGTTTAGGTTTCCATCTAAATCAAGTTCCTCAGTCGTGTATTTGGCCGTGGTACTTTTAGATATATTTTGGGCCGTGCCAATACCAATTACCAGAAAACAAAAAATCAGAAAAAACATTTTTCTTGGGCCCATTTTGGGTAGTGATTTTAGATTCTTGACAAAAGTATTGGGTAATCGACATCAAAGTCTTACCCAGATTACGGATTTACATACCACTATTACGGATTTTGCGTTAACCCTTTGAATTACTGGCAATCAATGGCTTATCTTTAACAAAAAATTAGAGGTCAATGAAAAATGTACTGAACATCAATTCGGTAGGGGATTACCTTAATTTGAGAAAACATGAGGTGTTGCACCCTTTGGTGGGTATTGTTGATTTTGAGGAAGTAAACAAAGAAGGCTATGAGAACAAAGATTATGATGCCTTCAATTATAATTGCTATGCTATTTTCTTGAAGGATGCTAAGGGATGCAAAATGCATTACGGAGGGAAGCCATACGATTATGATGAGGGAACCCTTGTCTTTATGGCTCCCGGCCAAACCATCGAATTAAGCGGTTTTGACCCTGATTATGTGCCCAAGGGATATGCAATACTATTTCACCCTGATTTATTGACAGGTACGGAATTGGGTAAAAAATTACAATACTATAGTTTTTTCTCCTACTCAAGCAATGAGGCTTTACACTTATCCGCCAAAGAACGGAAAGTGATTTTAAGCTTAATCGAAAAAATACAGTTTGAGTTGGAACAAAACTTGGACAAGCACAGTAAAAAGTTAATCGTAGCCAACATTGAACTTTTTTTGGATTATTGCACTCGTTTTTATGATCGACAATTCCTGACACGAGAAGTTGAAAATATAGGCTCCTTGGAAAAATTCAAGGATTTGCTGACCCAATACTTCGCATCCGATAAACCGCAAAAACATGGTACGCCATCCGTAAGTTATTTTGCGGATCACTTGCATCTTTCTCCTAATTATTTTGGGGATCTAGTGAAAAAGGAAACCGGAAAATCGGCTCAGGAATATATTCAGAACAAACTAATAGAAGTTGCCAAGGAACGGGTATTCGACCATAACAAATCGGTCAGTGAGATAGCGTATGAATTAGGTTTCAAATATCCGCAACATTTTACTAGGCTTTTCAAGCAAAGGGTAGGGCATTCGCCGAGCGAGTTTAGGAATTTGAACTGATTCTTCAGTTAAAAAAGAAATAGGATAGAGAATAGGGTTCTTTTTATTTCCACACTCATTTTTTCAAACTACAATTACTTAAAATGGCCGATTTACAGGGCGGATCAGATAGAACTGTTTTTCATTTGCCAAAGTGTCCCATTCTTAGTCTTTTTTAGTGGTTTCGTTAATTGACCTTTTGCGGGACTAAGAAAGTATATTTAAGCGGTCCTTTAGACTTACTGCCAGTACGTTTTTTTGTTTTTTCAGAAATACTGATTGCACAATCTAAATCATTTGTAACAAAAAGAATAAAAATTTGTTGCAAATATTTGACTTAACAAATAAGTAAAAAAGACCGTAGACCTATTTTAATTATTCATATTTGAAAACTTCAACTGCTGGGATTTAGAAATAATTAGATCGATATCTTCCTTCAAAAAGTTTGAATTCTGTCCTGCTGAGGTCACGACACTCAAGAAACCACGCTCTAAAACAGAGCGTGGTTTTGTGTTTTCTGGGAGCGTTGAAAGTCAAAGATTTTTATAAGTGAACAGAAAATATAAAACTAACATCGCCATCTGGCGATGGGTGGTTTCTTATTTGCAACACGGAGCTCAAAGGAAACTCGAGCAAAGCGAAGAAAACCCTGTCGAGGTCACGAATGA